>ONCS01000175.1 GCA_900316375.1 uncultured Succinatimonas sp.
TGGATGGCTTATCTATCGAAGAATTGCACGATTATTTTTTTACTTTCTTTTCGTAAAATTTCGTGTTTCTGTGGATGGATTTGTTTTGAGTATAAGTTATATTTTACAAGTCTTAAAGACTTATTCTTATTTTTCCTAACCTTTGTGAGGCAATTGTTCTAGTTTTGTGAAGTTTGTTAAGTTAAAAGGAAAGGCCCCACCGAAGTGAGGCCCTTTTGTGGACAGTCTGTATCAAACTACTGCTAGTTGAAAATCTTTGTTCAAAGCTTTTAAAGCCGTTTGGATAGTGTCAATCTTAGTATTGTGTCTCAAGTTTATTATTCTGTTTACTTCTTGAGCTTTTATATTCATTTTTCTTGCAAGATCTGCAGCCCTTATATTACCTTCTACCATAGTATTAAGCAATAAGATCTTTGCCACAACTGAAATAGGAAGAGGTATTAAAACCTCATTTTCCATTTTTTTTGAAGGTTTTGGAAATATAATTCTCTTTTCAAAACAAATGTCAGCCGCTGTTATTAGAGCATCTTTACCTGTTTCAAAAAGCTCATCCATATTCCATATTTCGGTGTTAATTTCAGGAATATCTCTGAAAGATACTATAAAACCACCTTCACCGTTATCTTCTAAGTTTGCCGGATATTGATATTGATACATAAACAACTCCCGAATTCGTAAAAGCGGCTAGGAGTAAAACTCCTAGCCTAAGATTTACTTAAGACCCAATTGCTTTCTAATGTTGTTTGCACTAACGTTAGAAAGCTCTTTAGAAGGGTGTCTTACACAGGTAGTCCACTTGTCACCATAAAATAATTTATAATGATTTGTACCTTCCTTTACAAGAACACCTCTTTTCCTAAGTTCATCTAAAAAGGACTTTAACTTCATAAAATTTCCTTAATTAGATGACATTTTGTGTCCACAATCCGGAATTATCCGGCATTTAAAATTATAATCAATTTTGATTATAAATGCAAACAAATTTGTTTATATTTTCTAATTAAGGAAGAATAATTTTTGAATAGAACTTTTACCCAATAAAGCCATCAGTTTGCAGATCCCAAAGCTTTTTATAAAGACCATTTTGTGAAAGTAGCTCTTGATGAGTGCCAGACTCTTTAATTTGCCCACCATCGATTACTACAATCTTATCCATTTTCTTTAAGGTAGATAGTCGATGAGCAATCGCAATCACGGTTCTATTGTGCATGATCTCTTCTAAATTTTCAGAGATAGCTTGTTCACTTTGAGAATCTAAAGCTGAGGTTGCCTCATCTAAAAGTAAAATTGGCGCATTTTTAACTAAGACACGTGCAATTGCAATTCTTTGTCTTTGACCACCTGATAGTTTTACTCCTCTGTCACCTACTAAAGAATCAAAACCACTACCACCACGATAATCTGATAGATTTTCAATAAACTTTAGTGAATCAGTTTGCTTAGCAACTTTCTCTAAAGCATCCTCATCAAGTGATTCTTTAGAGCCGTAGCCTATATTTTGCGAAATGGTACGATGCAAAAGTGAGGCGTCTTGACTTACCATTGAGAATAACTCACGTAAGTCATCTTGCTTAAAGTCTTTGATATTCACGCCATCAATTAAAATTGAGCCACTATTTACATCATAAAATCTTAACAACAGCGAAAAGATGGTTGATTTACCCGCACCAGATGGTCCTACAATACCTATTCTTTGTCCTTTTTGAACAGTTAAAGAGAATTTATTTATAACTTGACAATTATCTTTGTAAGCAAAACTTACATCTTTAAATTCAATTTTGTCTTTAAAGCCATTAATTGCTTGTGGATCTTTAGGATCTGTTACAGTGACCGGCACAGATACTGCACTCATGCCATCATAAACCATACCTAAGTTTTCAAAGATGGCACTAGCTTCCCACATGATCCAGCGGCTCATGTTGATGATGCGAATTGCTACGGCTATGGCAATGGCGATAGCACCTGAAGTTACCAAATAATTAGACCACAGCCACAATGACAACATTGCTAAAAAGATTAGCATGGTGTAATTGATAAGTTGCACGCTCACATCAAATAAGGTCAAAATACGCAAAGCTTTATATTCACTTTGACGATAGTTATCCATCGCATCTTTAGCGTACTTTGATTCTTTGCCCTGTCCACCAAAAAGTTTTACAGTGGAAATATTTGTATAGCTATCTACAATTCTACCAACCATCTCTGAGCGTTCTTGAGACTGTGCTTTAGAGGCGTGACGCAGTGCTGGAATAAAAAAAGCTAAACTTAAAGAGTAAAAAACAAGCCACACTAACAAAGGTAAACACAACTTGTAATTAGCCGATGACAAGGTGATGAGCATGGTTGCAATGTACACAATTAAATGTACCGCCACATCAATTAACTTCATCACCGCGGTTCTTACGGCCATAGATGTTTGCATGACTTTGTTAGCTAAAGATCCTGCAAACACTTCATTAAAGTAAGATAAAGACTGACCTAGTAAAAATGAGTGTAACTGCCATCTAATCTTAGTTGCAAAGTTACTTGAAATAGTTTGATGAATTAAAAGTGAATGCAATACAGAGGCTATAGGTAACACGACGCCTGCGCATAAGAGCATCACAAAAAGAGCTAATCCATGATCATGGATAAAAGAATTAGGATTTGAGTTAGTTGTCCAATCAACGAGCAATCCTAAGCAAATGAAAAAAGATGCTTCACAGACAGCAATTAAAGAGTTTAAAAGTCCTGCTGCGATAAAGAACTTACTTAAACCTTTAGAAAAGTGGGAGATAAAGCCAAAGAGGCTTGAAGGAGGAGTACCACCTTTTTGATCTTCAAAAGGCGGTACTAGATTTTCAAAAAAGCTAAATAGGCTTTTGAGCATTTAGCTATTTTTCCATTGAATTGCGAATATCTGTAATACGATTGCTTGCTACATCGATATGACGAGCTAAAGCTGCAATGTGGTTTGGAAGCATAGCATCACCAATGTCATTACCACCTGCGACCACATACCATGGGTTAAAGTTACGAATGTAGTCTAAACGCTGCAAGGCAACTTCAACATTCTCTTTACCACCACGCTCAACTACAGAAGAGTCAACTGCAATTATGCCACATAATACATCTTCAACAACTGAAGCTACGCCTTTAGCAAAGTAAATATCATCATCAGCTTTAAAGTGAGAGATCTTATCTTTGTTTAAATTACCTAAAGTGTACTCAAGCATGCTAGTGCAGTATTTTAGAATTTGGTAAACATCGTCAGATTTGACATTATAGATACCAGCATTTTTAGCACCGCTATCAACAGATGCCGCCCATGAGATCCAGTTTTGAATACCGTCTTTGTATTTACCTTCAGTATTGTATACAACTGCCCAGCCCCAAACATCAGCAGAATATGGGAAGTAGCGAGAAGTTGCATCTACTAAACGAGGATCTAAGGTATCATTTTGACCAAAGCGAGAGATAGTTTTAGCTACCATATCTGAAGCTGGACGAGTTGCATAAATCACGCCCTTTTGATAGTTAGTAATATTATCATCAATGCTTGGAACTAAAAGGAGATCGTTTGGGATCCAACCAAAGGTTGAATTTAATTGTGAGTCTAAGCTATGAGTTACGGCTTGTGCCATGATCATCGCTTTATCGCGATCAGTTAATGGAGTATCCCCTAACTCTGGAGCTTTATAACCTTCAGGACAAGTTGTAGAGCCAAGTCCTACTGCCAAAAGATAAAGTACGTAGATACCTACAAGACCTAATAAGATCTTGCCAACTAAGTTTATCTTTAGCTCTTTTAATTTAATGTTCATTTGACTTTCTCATTTATATTTCTGTGAGTTATACGTTTTCAATTATACAAGATTTTAAGGCTTTAGCTTAAGAAAATTATACAAGAGCAGTTCTCACAAAAATAGTGCCAAATCAAGAACCTAGAAATGACAAAGGCTGTGTTAAGTTTCCAAAACACAGCCTTTTAAATTTGATTTTAAGTTTTGCTAAAAGCTAATTACTTGTTAGCAACAGCGGTAATAGCCTTTACAACCTTATCGATGTTGTTAGTATTGATACCAGCAACACAGATACGGCCAGAACCTACGATGTATAAACCAAAGTCCTTACGTAAAGCTTCTACTTGATCTTTATCAAGACCTGAGAATGAGAACATACCGTTTTGTTCAGTAATGAAATCAAAGTCACCAGCGCCTGCTGCCTTTAACTTCTCTGATAGTAAAACACGCATCTCACGGATACGCTCACGCATACCCTTTAACTCTTCTTCCCATTGAGCACGTAAGGTCTTATCAGAAAGAATGGTAGTTACAATCTTCTCACCGTGAGCTGGAGGGTTAGAAATTGCAGTACGTACTGAAATCTTAACCTGTGATAGAACCTTAGCAGCAGTCTCTGCATCAGCTGATACAACGGTTAATACACCAACACGCTCATTGTATAGACCAAAGTTCTTAGAGAAAGATGAAGCAATTAACATCTCTGGGTTGTACCTAGCAATAGTACGAACACCGAAAGCATCTTCTTCAAGACCTGAACCGAAACCTTGGTAAGCAAAGTCAACAAATGGAATTAACTTCTTCTCAGCTAAGAACTTAGCAATCTTCTCCCACTGCTCATGGGTAGGATCGATACCAGTTGGGTTGTGGCAGCAAGCGTGTAGAATTACAACGTCGCCTTCTTTAGCCTGTGATAGGGTCTCTAACATTCTATCAAATGCTAAATTGTGGTTAGCGCGGTCATAGTATGGGTAACGCTCAAACTTTAGACCTGCTGAAGTTACGATCTGATAGTGGTTAGCCCAAGTAGGATCTGAAATCCAAACTGTGGTTGCAACGTTTTGCTGATGTAAGAAGTCAGCACCAATACGTAGAGCACCGGTACCACCTGGGCAGTGGCATGAAATTGCACGACCACCGTCAACAAGCTCAGAGCCAACACCGAATACTAATTCACGTGCTGCACGGCCATACTCAGGTAAACCTGTGATTGGTAAATATGACTTGGTCTCTTCAGTGTCTAGTAAAATCTTCTCAGCTGCTTTAACGCAGTTTAGAATTACGGTCTTACCTTCATTGTTTTGATAAACACCTACGCCTAGGTTAACCTTATCCTTGTTAGGATCTTTCTTGTAAGCATCAGTTAAACCTAAGATTGGATCAGCAGGAGCTGCCTCAATACGATCAAAAAACATTTTTTCACCTAATTAATAAAAAATTTGCATAACTATATCACAAAAATTGAGACATAACTCAATATTCAATTTCGCTCAATTTTGGTGAATTTGGTTACTTAAAGCTAACAAAAATTACAGAAAAATGGCTCTAGCACCTTATTTCCTAGTATTTTTATAAATTTTAAAAATTGCGTTAAAAGCAATTCAAAAAATTAAAAAGCTAGAGTCAAATTTTCAAAACTCTAGCTTTAAAGTGATGTAAATTCCTAAAAAATAAGACCTTTACTATGAGGCTAGCTTTGCCTTCTTATTACCAGCGTGCTTCATATAGTTGAGCTTATAGTATTTTATGCAAGGCTTAATCCAAGCTTTAGTCTTCCACCTAATGAGCATGATAAGGCCACGGAAGCATTCATCACAGCAAAAGCCAATCCATACGCCTAATAAGCCATATCCCATATGAATACCAAAGAAACAGCCTACAGGAACTGACACTCCCCACATTGATAACACAGCCATAAACACAGGGAATTTAGTATCACCTACAGCACGCAGAGAGTTAATGATAATAATATTTAAAATACGACCTACTTCCATAACTACAGATACGTAGAAGATAGGCTGAGCTAAAGCTAAAACTCGAGGATCATCAGTGAAGATTGAAATTACAGCAGCACCTAACCAGAAAGGAATGTTAATTGATAAGATGCCGGTGATGGTCATACCAATTTTAACTGAGTGCACTACCTGCTTATCAGCCATTGCAAAGCGCATACCACCTACATAGTGAGATACGATGATCTCTGTGCCCATAGCAACAGAGATAGAAAATAGCATGATAAGTCCGCAAAGCTGGAAGTAAATACCTTGAGTTGCCAAAGCTACGGTACCAAAAGTACCTACAACTGAGGTCATAAACAAGAACTGTAACTGCCAAGTTAGGTTCTCAGCAGCACCTGGCAGGCCAATTGAGAAGATCTGACGTAAGATCTTCTTTTTAATTACAAAGAAGAACTTGGGAATTAAGTGGATCTTAGTGCGCTTTATAACAAAGTAAATTAAGAAACCTACAGAGATATAGCGCGATACCACAGAGGATACCGCAGCACCATAAATACCTAATTGAGGTGCTCCAAAGTTACCAAATAACAATAAATAGTTGCCGATGATAATTAAAATATTTGCGCAGATATTGATATACATTGGATCTTTAGTGCAACCATAAGCACGTAATATCGCACCACAGCAAAGATTCATGGCCTCTGCAATAAAGGCAAAAGATAAGATCATTAAAAAGTACTTTGATGATTCATGAATATCAGATGGAATATTCATCAAAGAGCAAATAATATCAGCACCAAAGAAGCAAACTAGGACAATTGCTATTCCCCAGACGATATTTAAGCCAAAAGCCATATGAATAATTCTTCTGACCATGGACTTATTGCCGTTACCTAGTGCTTGTGCGCAGCATACACAGACGCCGATATTCACGAAGTTAAATAGCACAAAGGCAAGTTGGAAAGCCTGTCCGCCTACATTAAGTTCTGCCACAGATTCAATTGACAGCAAACCTACCATAAAAGTATTGATGGTTACGGTTAAAAAGTGCATCGACAAATCAATAAAGATTGGCCAGCTTAAAGAGAATAAACCGCGCTGTGCTGGGCTAGTTGGACTGCTTGTAAGTGACATAATATTTTCCTAGTTAATTTCCTAGGCATTATATACAAGTCTTTTTAATTTTAAAGGGGGTATGACAACTTTTAATTTATTGTCAATTCAATAAGTTAGCTATAGTAAAAACGTTATCAAGATGTTTGTTTTTAAACAAATTTTGTTAGGATTTATAGAAAAGAAAAAGGTCATCGCATAAATTTATTTAAAATCAATACGATGACCAAAAATAAGCTATCAGATAGCTAGAAACTATAAAATCTTGTTT
The DNA here is from genome assembly GCA_900316375.1 of uncultured Succinatimonas sp. GTDB lineage: Bacteria > Pseudomonadota > Gammaproteobacteria > Enterobacterales > Succinivibrionaceae > Succinivibrio. The sequence continues at coordinate 7,125 of ONCS01000175.1, forward strand.
AAGAACTCTTTAGTTCTTTCGTGCTTAGGATTGCTAAATAGTTCAGCAGGAGTTGTATCTTCAAGAATTAAGCCTTGATCTACGAATAATACTCTGTCAGCTACTTGCTTAGCAAAGCCCATCTCGTGAGTTACGCACATCATGGTCATACCAGATTTTGCTAAATCACGCATTACATCTAAAACTTCATTAACCATCTCAGGATCTAAAGCAGAGGTTGGCTCATCAAAAAGCATAACCTGAGGCTCCATAGCAAGAGCACGAGCAATGGCTACACGCTGCTGTTGACCACCTGATAATTGATCTGGGAATGATTTTGCTTTATCAGCTAAACCTACGCGCTTTAAAAGCTCCATAGCCTTAGCTTCAGCTTCTGCCTTATTCATCTTTTTAACGTTAATAGGAGCAACAGTAATGTTGTCTAAAACGCTCATATGAGGGAATAAGTTGAAATGCTGGAATACCATGCCAACTTCGGCACGGATCTTATTGATATTAGTCTTACGAGTAATAGTTTCGTTATTGATGGTAATGGTGCCTGAAGTTGGGATCTCAAGGTAGTTTACACAACGTAATAAAGTACTCTTACCAGAGCCTGATGGACCGATAACTACAACTACTTCACTTTTGTTAATGTGAAGATTGATGCCACGTAAAATCTTGTTATTACCGTAGCTTTTATGTAAATCTTTAATCTCAATCATGACTATGTCCTACTACTTTTGCTGACCGTTAGAGTTGTACTTTTTCTCAAGATAAGCTACAAGTCTACTAATAGTTAAAGTCATAATTAAGTAGATGATTGCAACTGCAGTCCAAATCTCAAATGATCTGTAAGTTGCTGCAATTACTAGCTGTCCTTTACGGGTTAATTCCTCATAGCCGATAACCGATACTAATGAAGAATCCTTAAGCATAGCGATGAACTCATTACCAAGCTGAGGAATAGTTCTTCTAAATGCCTGAGGGATAACAATCTTGCGCATGGTCTGTGACCAGGTTAAACCTAGAGAGCGGCCTGCTTCAAACTGACCTTTATCAATTGATTGGATACCAGCTCTAAAGATTTCTGCAACGTATGCACCAGAGTTAATTGAGCAAGCAACCACAGCTGCGATGTAAGGCTCAATACGCATACCTAAAATTGCAGGAAGAGCAAAGTAAATGATAAAGATTTGAACTAGCAAAGGAGTACCACGAATGATATCTACATAAACCTTTGCAGGATATTTTAGTAACTTATAGTGAGATAACTCGGCAATACCTACAAAAAGACCGATTAACACACCACAAGATACAGATAACAAGGTGATCTTTAAGGTTACAAAAGCACCTTGAATTAAAAGGAGACCAGTACTTCTAACAAAGTCCCAATCTAATGTTGAAAAATATTCAATAATTGAATTCATGCTGTATTTCTTAAATAAAAGAGGGCATCTGTACAGACGCCCAGTTTTTCTAAATCAAATTATTATTCTGCAACATTAAACCACTTTTGATGGATCTTTTGGAAAGTACCGTTCTCACGGATCTTCTTAAGACCACTATTTAGCTTTTGTAGAAGCTCAGTGTTTTTCTTGTTAGTGATAATACCGTAGTTCTCGCCTGATACTAATTCAGGAATTTCTACGTAAGAGTCATCTTTCTTAGTTGCAAGGAAGTATAGGTTTACTGGTCTGTCATTAACAACAGCTTCACAACCTTTAGCCTTAAGTTCCATGAATGCTTCAGGAACAGTGTTGTAAGTACCAACGTTGCCAGAAATTTCCTTAGCAGCATTAGCACCTGTGGTACCAATCTGAGCGCAAAGACGTGATTTGCTTAAATCAGTAATCTTTTGGTACTTATCTTTATCAGCTCTACGAATAATTGCAGAGATACCTGACTTGTAGTAAGGGTCGGTGAAAGCAACCTGCTTTGCACGCTCTTCAGAAATGGTAATACCAGCAATTGCACCATCTAACTGCTTAGTTAGGATGCTTGGAATTAATGCATCAAAAGGCATGTTCACGATCTGAACTTCAAAACTTTCAGCTTCACCGATTGCACGGATGATATCTGCGTCATAACCGATTACATTTGACTTGTCATCAGTGAACTCAAAAGGAGCAAATGTAGCTTCTGTACCAAATTTATAGGTTTCAGCATTTGCCATAGAAAAAGCAGAACAAACGCTTAGAGCAGCTACTAATAGAGCCTTTTTCATAAAGAATTCTCCTTAAATACAGTGTTTATAAAACACAAAGTTGCGTGCATTTTATCAAAAATGACTACTATTTTAAAGCAAAAATTTTAGTTCAATAAATCTGTGTTTAGCATATACCAAATTCGATTTCTTTCTACTAAAAAACTGTATTTGCCCTATTTTTAAACTTTGATGAAAACTATGGTGCAAACGTTTTAATTTAAAAAGCAAAACTAACTCTCAAAATTTGCAAAATTTGCTCGTAAGCTCTAGAAATACAAGGCAAAAACATTCTAAAATAGATAAACACACAATTTATTTTCCACCTGCTTGGAGTTATAAAGTGACCATTAAAAACGTCGTATTTGATTTTGGTGGCGTTCTTTTAGATTGGAACCCTCGTTATTTCTATTCATCAATTTTTAATGATGACGAGAAGATGGAGTATTTCATCAAGAACATCGTGACCTCAACTTGGAATTCACAAATGGATAAAGGCCGTACTTTTGAAGAGTGTATGGCAGAGTTATCTCAAGAGCATCCTGAGTACAAAGATCAGATTAACCTTTACAGAAAAGGTTGGGAAAAGATGCTTAAAGGTGAAATTGATTCAGGTATTCGCGTTTTAAATGCTGTACAGGCAAGTGGTAACTTCAAAGTTTACGGCTTAACTAATTGGTCAGCTGAAACCTTCCCTTATGCTTTTAATACCTACAAATTCTTACAATCATTTGAAGGTATTGTTGTATCTGGTGAAGAAAAAATGATTAAGCCTGAAAAAGGTATCTACTTAACTCTACTTGAGCGTTATAACTTAAAGCCAGAAGAAACCTTCTTCATGGATGATAACATTAACAATGTAGAGACAGCCCTATCACGTGGTATTCACGCTCTTCAGTTTACAGGTACTGAAGATAACCTAAAAGAAATTGGAAAGATCTTAAAGATTAAGATTTAACCTTCAATAGATTCTTCAAGAGCCTCGAGTTAGCAATGATTCGGGGCTTTATTTTTTATTTAAAAAGTTGTGAGCAATTTCAACTGCTCTTCTATGTAGTTCTTTTTTAAGATCATCAGATGTTGACTTAAGCCTTTGAAGATCAGATTGTCTTTGTTTTCTAACATTCTCTAAATTAGTTTCAAAATCTGCATAGTTTTCAGATAAAAAACTTAGAAGTTTGGATAACAAAAATAAAGACAAAAATAGGCAATTCCAAACTTCAATGTATGCTTTAATGCCTTGTTCACGTACATCTAATTCGCTTAAAAATTTAATCTTTTTCCACACACAGAGATCTGCAAAACTTATTAGCAACTTACAAGATTCATCTTCATCTAAAAGTTTAACTACATATCTTGCAACAGTGATGTATTCAAACGCAATAGTTTCACGAAAGTCATCATTACTTAAATACGCATCAAAGGAACTCTCATCATTTAAAATGTCGGATACACCTTGTTTTTCAAATAGTCTTTTGATCTTTGATAAGCAAAAATCGATGGCTCCAATTTGATAGAAGAATCTCTGCTTATTATCATCACATATTGTCAAAACATTTTTTTGCATAAAAAATTCCACAAAAGCTAAAAAACTACAATTACAATATTATCAAAGCCACATAAAAATTTACTCGACAAACTCGCAAATATCCTAAAAAGAAATTGAATTTACCCACTTCAATTGCCGATAATAAACTTAGGAGGTACCTTTTATGAGTAGTGTAAATGCTAACTTTGGCATGGAATCAATGAATGTTGCTATGCTAAAGCGTCAAAATGACTCACAGGGTAAAATCGGTCTTGCTTTATTAGAAGGCGCTGTAAAGAATGTAGAGCAAACTCAAGCACAAGCTCAAGCAAATGATCCTGCTCCTAAAGTACAGCCTGTCGTAGAAGGTGCTAAGGGCGCTAATATCGATATTATGGCTTAACTAATACAAGCAATTCCAAAAAAGGCTTTGATGTCGCAAGATGTTGAAGCCTTTTTTATTATAGCTGCACTATTAGGTTGATATAGAGTTCGTTTATTTAGGCAGGGATTAGAAACAAGCAGGGAGCCTTGCGGCTCCCTTACATATTGGCAAATAGACAGATTAGACTGCTGTCATCAGCTTCTCTTGTACACAGCGGTACGAGGGAATGATTTACCATCAGCATTGAATAAGTGACATGCTGAAGATGGAATACCTACGGTGTAATCGTCGCCTGCAACAACTTCGATTACTGCATCTGACTTAACGGTGAAATCAGAACCAACTTCTGATGCATCTGAGTGCATGTACATGAAGAATTCTGCACCTAGGTTCTCGGTTACCTCAACCTTACCCTTTACGCAACCGCCAGTTGCCTTCTCTGAGTCAGCCTTTACTAAGTGCTCAGGACGAACGCCTAGAGTTACCTTATCACCAACTTGTGCATTGTTAGCATCAACATCAGCTACGATAACTTCGCCAGTTGATAACTTAACAGTGGTTTGCTTCTCAGCAATAGCAGTGATCTCAGCCTTTAAGAAGTTCATCTTAGGAGAACCGATAAAGCCTGCTACGAATAGGTTACCTGGGTGGTTGTATAGTTCTAGTGGGCTACCGAACTGCTCAAGATTTGACTCTGCATTCTGCTTTAATGGGCTTAGAACGCAGATCTTATCAGCTAGAGTCATAGCCTCAACCTGGTCGTGGGTAACGTAAATCATAGTAGCTTGTAATTCACGCTGTAACTTAGCAATCTCAATACGCATCTTTACACGTAAAGCAGCATCTAGGTTTGATAAAGGCTCATCAAATAAGAATACTGAAGGCTGTTGAACGATACAACGACCGATTGCAACACGCTGACGCTGACCACCAGATAGAGCCTTTGGCTTACGCTCTAAGAAAGCCTCTAGACCTAGAATGTCAGCAGCCTTGATTACACGCTCGTGGATCTCTTGCTTGTTCATGTGCTTTAGCTTTAGACCGAAAGCCATGTTCTCATAAACAGTCATGTGTGGGTATAGTGCGTATGACTGGAACACCATACCGATGTTACGCTGTGAAGGAGGAACGTCGTTAACACGCTTGCCATCGATCATTAGGTCACCAGAGGTAATGTCCTCTAAGCCTGCTACCATACGTAGAAGGGTTGACTTACCGCAGCCTGATGGGCCAACGAACACAATGAAATCACCGTCTTTAATGTCTAAGTTAATGTTACGTAAAGTATCCTTTAAAATTGCAGGATTGTAGTTCTTTCTTACTTTACTTAATAATACGTCTGCCATAATTACTCTCTTAAATTCTTAAAATCTGTTACCAATTAGCCCTTAACACCACCAGCTGTTAGGCCACCTACTAACCAACGCTGTGCTAATAAGAACACGATGGTGATTGGAAGACCTGATAGAACAGCAGCAGCTGCGAAATCGCCCCATAAGTAGTTTTGTGGGTATAAGTACTGTTGTGAACCTACAGCTAGGGTTAGCTCATTCATGTCAAGTAATAGAACTGAAGCTACTGGAACCTCGGTAATAGTACTAATGAAAGCAAGAATGAATACTACAGCAAGAATAGGTACTGATAGAGGTAATAGAATCAGTCTGAATGCCTGCCATGGAGTTGCACCATCAATTGCAGCAGCCTCTTCTAGAGATGCATCGATGGTCTCAAAGTAACCCTTAATAGTCCAAATGTGTAGTGCAATACCGCCCATGTAAGATAGGATCAAACCACCGTGGGTGTTTAGACCTAACCAAGGGATGTAATCACCAATCTTATCGAACAATGCATAGATAGCAACTAAGGCTAGCACTGCTGGGAACATTTGGAAAATTAACATACCGTTTAGTAATACTGTCTTACCTTTGAACTTCATACGAGCAAAGCAGTATGCTGAAGTTGTTGATAAGCAGATGATTAAGAATGCAGTAATAAATGCAACCTTAATTGAGTTCCAAAGCCATAGTAATACTGGGAATGGAGGAGGAATAATACTCTCCTTGTAAACACCGTAGCTTGAACCTTCTTTATCGTTCTTATCGATAAAGTAGCGGGTTGCCTCATCACCTGATGCTAAAGAGATAGCTAATTTCTCAGCAACATCTTTGCATGCTTCAAGTGACTTAGATGCATCTTCAAATACTACGCTCTCATCAGCCTCACCTGGATTTGCCTCTACAATTAAAGGCTCATCAGTGGTTGCTTGAGATGCATCCTTTACAGAGAATGGGTCAGTTACAAAGTTTGCAAAGCCAGCATCCTCTTTTGAGGTTACGTAGAATTGGGTCTTGCCATCAACGTTAGCAATGTTAACTACAGCGCCTGATACCTTAGTTAACTTTCTAACATCAAAACCTAGAGCTAATCTCCAGTGATCTAATGTAGAAGTTGAGAACTTAGGGATCACATCACCTACAGAGAAGTTACCTTGGCGGAATGAAATTGCAACAATCATGAGTAATGGGAACATGATGATGCATAAGAATGCCAATAGGAAAACGTGGGCCGCAGCCTGTCTGTAGACTAAAGATTTTGGTTGTACAATAGCCATTTTTTAATCTTCTCCTTAGCCTTGAGTTGTGTTCTTAGTTAAGCGTAGCTGTACTAAGCTTAATAGACCAACCATAATGAAGATCATAGTAGCAACTGCAGCTGCTAGACCATAATCGTTACCCTTACCACCTTCGAATGCGATACGGTAGGTAAAGCTTACTAATAAGTCAGTGTAACCAGCTGGTGCCTGAGTTGCGTTAATCATGTCAGGACCACCGTTAGTTAATAACTGAATTAGCACGAAGTTGTTGAAGTTAAATGCGAATGATGCAATTAACAATGGGGCTAATGGTTTGATTAAAAGTGGTAATGTAATATGTCTTAAGTTGATCCAAGGAGTTGCACCTTCAATTGAAGTTGCCTCATATAGATCATCAGGGATAGCCTTTAGAAGACCCATACATAGGATCATCATGTAAGGATAACCTAACCATGCATTAACCATTAAGATCATTGCACGAGCTGCCCAAGGATCGGTAAACCACTCAATTGATGTCCACTCTGCACCAAATAGTGAGTAAATAGGTCCCATTACAGCATTTAAGAATACATTCAATTCACCGAAGTTCTGGTTGAACAAACCTTTGAACACCAAGATAGAAATGAATGATGGTACAGCGTAAGGAAGAATTAAGAATACGCGGTAAATACCTTTAAAGCGTAAGAACTCCCACTGTACTAAACATGCTAATACTAAGCCGATTGCTAAAGTACCAAATACGGTAATTGCTGAGAAGCAAACGGTCCATACGAAAATCTGTAAGAAAGGCATACGGATTGATTCGTTAGATAAGAACTTGATGTAGTTCTTAAGACCAATGCTTACCTTAAAGCCAGGAGCAAATTCTTCACCTGAAAGATTGCCCTTGTCGTCAGCGTACTGGTAGAAACCAGTATCCATATTAGGTAAGAATAATTTGTGAGTCTCATTATCCCATAAAGCATAGTCAACAGCTACAGTGTAACCATTATCTAAGGTAACACCTTTTTCTAAACGCTTAAATTTCTCTGCTTGAGCTGAGAATGAGCGTAAGCCTGACATTGATAACTTAACTGATGAATCAGGAACATGAAGTACTAAGCTCTTTAAAACTGTTCTAAAGCTCATTAGCTTCTTTAGAGGAACAGCAGTACCTGATGTTGCATCTGATGCTACTAAAGGAAGATCGGTAAGTTTACCTAAATTTGCATCTTCTTTTAGTTTTGAACCATTTAAGTCTAGAGGATCAGCATTCTTATAAACAACATCGCCTTGTTGTAAAACAAGGTCGTATTTGCCATCTAATAACTCGAAGATCTTATATGAATAATCACCACCTTCTGACTTGTAAGTCTTCTGCATGTGATAGTCAGAAGCTGCTGCTACTGTCATCACGTGAGAGCCTGAGTAGTTAGTGAATGAAATCCACACAGTGTAGATTAGAGGGAAAATAATAAATGCAGTCATACCTGCTACGCTTGGGAAAGCGTAACGCTGAGCATACATCTTCTTATTAACGAAAATGTAAACACCAGCACCAACTAATACAAGATCTAAAAGAGGATATGCAATATCGCCATTTAGATACATGCAAACGTCGGCATAGAGGTTAACTAACACTATAACCGCAACCACGGCCCACTTTACGAAGAAAGCAGTACGCAGTTTCAAATTATGGTTTTCTGACAGTTCCATGTCCAATTCCTAATTTGCCAAAATTAAAAAAAAGAAAAACTCTAGGGTTTCCCCTAGAGTTTAGAGTGGAAAGGATTATTCGCTTAGAATACGCTTTGCAGCAGTATCAGCAGCTTCATCAACACCCTGACGGCCTGAAGTGATGTTCTTTAAAGCGGTCTCGAATGATGACCAGAACTTGTTCATCTCAGGTACTGAAGGCATTGGCTCGCCGTTTACAGCGTTTAACTTAGTTGCAGAGATACGTGGATCTTTGTCTAACTTAGCCTGGAAGCTGTTTAGAGCAGCTACACCTAAAGCCTTGTCGTTGTTAACAGCATCTAAGCCTTCGTCGGTTAATAAGTAGTTCTCTAAGAACTCTTGTGCTAATTCTTTGTTAGGAGAAGCAGCATTTAAAGCCATACCGGTAACACCTACGAATGCCTTAGCTGGCTGACCACCTAACTTAGGTAGCTTGTAAACTGAGAAGTCAACCTTAGCTTGGTCGTAGTTAGGCCAGCCCCATGGTCCGTTGATGATACATGCAGCTTGACCCTTGGTGAACTGAGCTTCCATAACACCGTAGTCAGCACCCTTCTCCATGTAGCCCTTGGTGATTAAGTCAGAGATGAACTGTAAACCAGCCTTTGCACCAGCGTTGTTAACACCGGTATCCTTAACATCATAACCGCCATCAACTTTCTTGAATGCGTAACCGCCCTGAGCAGATACTAGAGGGTATGAGAAGTATGGAGTGGTGTAAGCCCAAATGATTGGCTTAATACCGTCTTTCTTTAAGGTATCGCCTAGTTTTACTAAGTCTTCAAATGACTCTGGAGCCTGCTTAACTAGCTTGTTGTTACAAATTAGAGATACAGCCTCGATAGCTACTGGGTAACCCATGATCTTGCCGTTGATGGTCATTGCATCCCAACCAACTTTAGCAAACTTTGCCTTCTCTTCATCTGAAGGAGTTACAGGAGCTAATAAACCTGCAGCAGCCCACTCACCGAAACGGTCGTGTGCCCACATGATGATATCAGGACCGTTCTGAGTTGCAGCGGTCTGTTGGAACTTAACTTCTACCTGATCAGGGTGAGCAACTGTAACCTTGATACCGGTGTCAGCGGTGAACTTCTCACCTACTTTAGCAATACCGTTGTAGCCCTTATCACCGTTAACCCAAATGGTTAGTTGGTCTTTTGCGATTGCTGCATTTGCAGAGAAAGAGCATGCTAAGGTAGCAGCTGCAACAGCTGTAGCTAAAATTGTTTTCTTCATTATTTTACATCCCATAATAATATGAATTTCACTTATGTTCATCTGATCAAAAGAAGTAAATTCCTTTGAAAAGAGTTCGATAGTAACGTCTGATTTAAGTCTTGTTTTTGTAACTTATAAACTTTTGTCAACCGTCTGACTATCATTACCTTATTGAGGTTATTTAAATTGTAAATATTCAAAGGGTATTTCATCAATAGTTATTTGACCTTTTTATGTACTTTTTTGACTTTTTTAGTAATTTATGTGATCTATAACAAATTCTAATTCTTGATATTTTATTTTCAATTTTATACACAAAATTAAACTTGTACTTACTCTATATTAAATAAAATCCTTGATATATAGCCAATTGTAAATTCTTTGTAAAAATCCTAACTACTTAATATTGCTAATATTCTCCAAAATCACTTGTTAACTTGATCACAATTTTGTACAGTTTACCGTAACGATACGGTAAATATTAATTTAAGGCCCATCAAGGCTTGTAAAAATTTGTGTGCAATTTGATTAATTCGTTTTGCTTAATTTAAAGATTAGGATCAATTGGTCAAATACGAAAAAGCCAAGCTAGAAATTGCTTGGTTCTTATTTTTTTACTTTTTTTTGTTTGGTAATAGATATTATGAAAAGCTAGCTTTGTTTGCGGTATTTAAGCGGGGTTACTCCATATTTCTTTTTAAAGAGTCTAAAGAA
>ONCS01000110.1 GCA_900316375.1 uncultured Succinatimonas sp.
AAGGTAGCAAAACTCTTCGATAAGAAGAGCTTGCTTAATTTAGAAGAAGGTAGATCATAGATAGCAATATCTAGGACTGACCTTCGAAACCATTGGCTTTAGCCAATGGTAGTTCATAATTATCTTCTGTGCAGTGTTAACCTTAGCTTTTGTAATTGCTATTTTGCTATGGATGGGAAGACAGTAGGCGGGTTAAGTGTTCTTAACAATCTTTTTCTGTGCAGGAATTACTCTTGCGATGCTATTTTTTGTAGTTCTATTCATATAGGCAGGACGATAATAGTAAATAGATCTTGCGCTTTGGTTAGCGCAGGAATTATATCTGCACTGTTGTTTATTTTTTTTGTTTTTTTTGCAATTTGGCTGGCAAATCATTAGTAAACGTGGCTAGAAATAATTAATGGGACTACAAATTGCCTTTTTTGTTGCAATAGCATTTGGAATGTTTGGTGCTCTTGCAATTTTGATTTGGATGGGACGTCAGTAGTATAGATGGATTTGTATTTTATCTTTTGCTCTGTTTTAACTCTTGCTCTATTAGGAGTGCTTGTAATCTTAATTTGGCATGGTAGGCTGTAGTTGTGTTAAATATAGTTGGTAATATATGGAATACATCTTTTGCGCTTTTCTAACCTTAATATTTATCGGTGTTTTAGTAGTTTTGTATTTTGTTGACAGAAAGTAATTCTACCTTCAATTCTGCATCTTCAAGATTAAATCTCCAGCAATTCTAGCCAAGTAATTTAAAACTTAACTTACACATACTGTCTTTTCAATTCACACCTTTAATTTCACCAATTCTCTAAATCTTGTGTCAGATCAGAGAATTATCTTTGAACTTTCTTTAAAATGTCCACTCTATTAAACTAAAAAGCTTTTTGTGAATGTGCAGTGTAAATACACAAGAAGCAATAAAAAAAACATAAATAAACTATAAAGATTAGCAGCTAGTGCAAAAGTACTATGCAGATATTTCAAACAATTAAATCTAAAAAAGTATCCTTGATCTTGTCCTTTGTAGTCGTGGGCTTGTTGTCAGTTTTAGCAAATTTTGCTTTAACTTTAGACTACAAAAGATCATTTGGCTCAATTGAGTTTTTTATTCTCGCAGTATTAGGATATTTGTATCTATACAAGACAGTTAAATCTCATAAAAGGGATTTAGTTACTGTAATTGTCTATTTTCTGCTTCTAGTAAGTCCTTTGCTTTTAGCAGCCTTTGCTAATTATAAGTACGCAATCTTTGGCATTAGTGAAAGTGATCTAATGTACAGCAGTGTCATCTCGATGCTCTGTTGTGCTAATAACTCTGCCTACACTCAATATGCGCAATTAAGCCTTTTGTGGATGGTGTTATCCTGTGTAGGTGTCTTAGGCATTGTTACAAAGATTTACAAAAGTAAGCTTGTAAGTATTATCTTAACTTTAATTGCAACACTTGCGGTACTGTTCTCGTTTATTTTTCCTGCTATGCATTTAGGTAACTTTGTGCAAACAGGAACGATTGTGGCAATTCCTGCAACTGTCACAGCTATCTTTAATACTAACTTTCAAGAGGCTATTGAGTACCTTGAGGCAACCGATAAGCTTTATTTAAGTATTTTATCTTTAGTGCTCTTAGTAATTGTGTCTTTTATGATTGCAAGAGTACTTGTAAAGATAGCCTTAAGATTAAAGTTTTTAGTAGCGCTAGTAATTTTAGCTATTGCTACATTCTCTTTTGCCCATACTTTTGAAAAGTCCTTAGTCTATTATCCTTACTATTACTATAAAACTGCTAAGACTAACTTTGCTGTATTTAAAGCTTTTCAAGAAGTACGTCGTCAGCACTCAAATTTAATTCAAGATCATACCTTTACCGGTATTCCAGGTCTTTACGTGATGGTAATAGGTGAGTCACAGACCTCAGAGCACATGGGCTGTTATGGCTATAATAGAGACACCACTCCATTTTTATCATCAAAGCTTAATGATAGGCATTTTGTGTTTTATAAGCATGCCTTTGCTAATTATTGCATGACTATTCAGGCCTTATCTTATTCATTAACTGCTAAGAATCAATACAATGAATTAAACCTCTTTAAAGCACCTACAATCATCGATATTGCTAAAAAGTATGGAGTTAAAACCTCGGTTATTACCAATCAGTCTTTGTATACACAGTTTGATACGCCAGTATCGGTAATTTACTCCCAGGCAGATCATCTTGTAGGTTTAAATGATGGTGCCGGTGAGGACATGTGGGATAAGTCTTATTACTACGATTTAAAAGTAGTAGATGAGCTTAAAAAGCTTGATTTTTCTTCTGATAAGCCTCAGCTTGTGATTATTCATTTGATGGGCTCACACAACCTCTACCAAAACCGCTATCCCAAAGAGTTTGATAAATTCAAAGAACAGCTTGCTGACAACTCACGTAACAGCGAGATCATCAATACCTATGAC
>ONCS01000194.1 GCA_900316375.1 uncultured Succinatimonas sp.
TTAAAAGCTAAGTATTGCTTACTTAGTAACAGGAGCATCAGTAGTCTCTGATACAGCAGGTGCATCAGTATTAACTACAGGAGCGTCGGTGTTAACAGCAGGAGCTTGCTCTTCAACAGTCTCTGTTGCAGCAGCACCGTCGCCAATGTTACTAAAGCTTGACTTCTCTTCGTGCATAGACTTTTGCATATAGCCTAAGAATAAGCAAACTGCAAAGAAAAGTACAATTAAAGTCCAAGTAGAACGGGTTAAGAAGTTACCTGAACCTACTGAACCAAAAACAGTGTTTGAAGCGCCAGCGCCAAATGATGCGCCCATACCTGCGCCTTTACCTTGCTGCACTAGGATTAAAGCAATCATAGCGATAGCAATTAATAGTAAAACTACAATTCCAATTTCGTACATATTAAGTAAACGCCCTATTTTGCGTATAAAAAGCTTGCAAAATGATACAAGCAAAACAAGTTTTTTTCAAGCACTTTAAGCGTTTTCACAGCCTGATTGATGAATAATTACATCGGCAATGCGTTGTGCTTTAGTGTGAACATCTCGTGCATCCTCGCCTTCGACCATGACACGTACTACAGGCTCAGTACCTGATTTACGTAATAATACACGACCGGTGTCCCCTAACTCTGCTTCAACTTCTTTTACTACAGCTTGAACTTTATCATCAGTTGTAACATCAAGACCTGCGGTTAGTCTTACGTTGATAAGATCTTGAGGGAACATGGTTAAGTCCTCAGACATCTCTTCAACTGACTTACCAAAGTACATACAAGCTTTAAGTACCTGTAGAGCAGATACAATACCATCACCGGTGGTTGCATGATGAAGTGAAATGATGTGACCAGAGTTCTCACCGCCTAAGTTCCACTTACGCTCAAGTAATTGCTCCATTACATAGCGATCGCCAACCTTAGCACGAGCAAAAGGAATACCCTCACGCTTTAGCGCATGCTCTAGACCTAAGTTAGTCATTAAGGTACCAACTACACCACCTTCTAAGCGGCCACGCTTTTGAGTGTCTTTGGCAATAATATATAGTAGGTTATCACCATCACGGAGCACACCATTTTTATCGCACATGAGTACACGATCACCATCGCCATCAAATGCAATACCAAGATCTGCCTTAGTTGCTAATACTTTAGCTTGTAGTGCCTCAGGGTGAGTTGAACCTACGCCATCGTTAATATTTGTACCATTTGGCTTATCACCGATGGTGATCACGTTAGCACCTAGCTCTTTGAAAACAAGTGGTGCAATATGATAGGTAGCACCGTTAGCACAATCTAAAACAATGGTCATGCCAGAGAGGTTAAACTGACTTGCAAAGGTTGACTTACAATACTCAATATAACGACCAGGGGCATCATCTTGACGGAAAGCGCGACCAAAGTCTGATGCATTAGCTAAATCAATAGAGTCAGCATCTAAATACTTTTCAATTTCAAGCTCAACTTCATCAGGAAGTTTGGTGCCCTGAGCAGAGAAGAACTTAATACCATTATCAAAAAATGGGTTGTGAGATGCAGAGATCACTACACCTAAATCAGCTCTAAATGCACGGGTTAAGTAAGCAACTGCTGGAGTTGGCATTGGTCCTAACATCACAGGTGACATACCGCCAGCGGAAAAGCCAGACTCTAAGGCAGCCTCTAGCATGTAACCTGATAGACGAGTGTCCTTACCAATAATTACCTTACCGTGTTTTTTACCTAGAACTTTACCCGCAGCTAAGCCTAGCTTTACTGCAAAATCAGGGGTAATTGGGAATTGACCTACACGACCACGAACACCGTCGGTTCCAAAATACTTTCTATTCATTTATTTTTAAGTTTTGTTAAAAGTTATGTTAATAAATCTTGTAAATAGTTATGTTGTTAAACTATGTTGAAAATTAGTTTTCTAGCGTTAGCTTTGATAACGCTAGATTGAAAATTTATTTTTTAAGTTTCTTAAAATCGCGAATGGCATCACGCATATTGCGAAGACGTCTTACGATTGCCTTTGAGAGTTTAAATGGTTTAGTCTTACTTGACATAAACTGCCAAAAACCAATGGCAATAGCCACATCTGACACATCAGGAGTTCTTACTATCTGTACAGCTTTATTCTGAGCACAGAACAAGGCAGTAGTTAAAGAGAGCACATGATTATCCTTCATGAAACTATCTTCATTTGGGATCTGACGTGGGATGGCTACACAAATAGGAAGTGCAAAGCTTCTAAAAGACTCTAAACGTCCTAAAACTTTAAGTTTGCTAGATACTGAGGCATTAACTACAGATGGGTCAATTAAAAGACGTTTTCTGCTAATACCAGCGTTTAAAAGAGTGTCAATTTTAGAAAAGAAATACTCAGAGATCATGGCAACAGCATCATCTGTTAACTCAATCTTAGTTTCTGCCTTGTATTGAAGACACACACAAACATCAGAATCTTTTACAAGATCAATTACACCTTCATGAGCTAGTCCATCGGTGGTAATCACCATCGAAGCACCGGCAGCAATGGCTTGCTTTAAAGTGTCAAAAGAGTTGGAGTTAATAGCAACAGGTACATCAACTTTATTTAAGATAGCACCTAATACCGAGATCACGCGAGTCTCATCAATGCCCTTACTACCTGCTTTAGCACCAACTTCTAAAAGCTCAGCACCAGCTTTTACATAGTTATCTGCTAATAACACAAGATCGTCAATGGTGCGCTCATCATTTTCAACAAGTGCAATTGTACCCATTACCTTAGTAAGGGTTAAATCCATGTCTTTATCATTAGGTAGTCTTAACTTCATACGTCATCCTTTTTTTAAAGGCTTATAAAAAAGGCTCTTTAATCGGTACAAAATGTACTATAGAGCCTTTTTTATCTAAAGCCAAAGGCTATTTATTCTCGTCTGACTTATTATCAGTTGGAGTATCTGTAGAATTAGTATCTGTAGATTTAGTCTCTACTTTTTCTTCAACTTTTTTATCATCAGCTTTCACATCACCATTATTAGATTCTACCAAAGTCTTGGTAACCTCTTTATTGCTTGATGTCTTGTTTTTGTCATCTGATGAATTGTCTTTTGACTTATCATCACTTGCCTTTTTAGGAGGTCTTACTTCTTTGTGATTCATCAAATCATCGATTTGATCAGCATCAATAGTCTCATATTTTAGTAAAGCATCTTTCATGTTCTCTAAAACATCTTTGTGAGACTCTAGAAGATCTTGAGCCTTCTTATAGCAAGAGTTGATGATCTCAGCTACTTCCTCATCAATAATTTTAGCTGTCTCTTGAGACATTGAAATCATTGAAGTAGATGATCCACCTAAGTAAGCATTAGACTCGTTATCCTTTTCATATTGCATAGGAGGTAAACGCTTAGAAAAGCCCCAACGGGTGATCATGTTACGAGCAATTTGAGTAGCTCGCTCAATATCATTAGAAGCACCTGTAGTTACGGCATCAGTGCCAAACATCATCTCTTCAGCGATACGGCCAGCAAATAATGTAGAGATATTTGACATTAAACCAATGCGGCTTTGTGAAACCTTATCTTGCTCTGGAAGATACATAGTTACACCTAAGGCGCGTCCACGAGGAATAATTGATACCTTGTAAACTGGATCATGTTCAGGTACTAACTTACCCACAATCGCATGACCTGCCTCATGGTAGGCAGTGTTTATCTTCTCGTGCTCATTCATCGCCATTGAACGACGCTCAGCACCCATTAGAAGTTTATCCTTAGCCTCTTCAAACTCGTTCATGCTTACTTCACGCTTGTTATGACGAGCTGCGTTTAGTGCAGCTTCGTTTACAAGATTTGCAAGCTCAGCACCAGAGAAACCAGGAGTACCACGAGCAATGGTTGCAGTATCCACGTCCTTGGCTAAAGGAACCTTCTTTACATGCACATTTAAGATCTGCTCTCGTCCTCGTACATCTGGCAAGCCTACTACTACCTGACGGTCAAAACGACCAGGACGTAATAAAGCAGGATCAAGTACATCAGGACGGTTAGTTGCAGCGATGATGATCACGGCTTCAAAGCCTTCAAAACCATCCATCTCAACTAGTAATTGGTTTAAGGTTTGCTCACGCTCATCGTGACCACCGCCCATGCCTACGCCACGCTTACGACCTACCGCATCAATCTCATCGATGAAGATAATGCAAGGAGCGTTCTTTTTAGCAGTAGCGAACATGTCTCTTACACGACTTGCGCCAACACCTACGAACATCTCCACAAAGTCTGAGCCTGAAATGGAGAAGAAAGGAACCTTAGCTTCACCAGCAATAGCACGAGCAAGTAATGTCTTACCAGTACCTGGAGGGCCTACCATTAACACACCACGAGGAATACGACCACCTAGTTTTGAGTACTTAGATGGATCTTTTAAGAAGTCTACTAACTCGACTACATCCTCTTTAGCCTCATCGCAACCTGCAACATCAGCAAAGGTAGTTTTAATTTGGTTTTCTGATAAAAGCTTAGCTTTTGATTTACCAAAAGATAATGGATTTCCCTTAGAGCCACCTTGCATTTGGCGCATAAAGAAGATCCACACTGCAATTAACAGAATCATTGGGAACCAAGAGATGAAGATTGAGAATAAAGTGCTTCTCTCTTCAGGCTTAGTACCAGTTGCTCTTACATTGTGAGTAAGTAAAGAGTCAATAATTGCAGGATCACGTAATGGCATTACGGTAACAAAGCGCTCACCGGTCTTTTTCACACCGTTAATCACATTGTCATCAAAAACCACTTCTTGGATTTGGTCAGAGTTTACTTCGCGTACAAAGCTAGTGTAATCTTGTACCCTACCAGAGGAGTCTGATGAGGTAAATGACTCAAATAAAGT
Organism: uncultured Succinatimonas sp.; assembly: GCA_900316375.1. Taxonomy (GTDB): domain Bacteria; phylum Pseudomonadota; class Gammaproteobacteria; order Enterobacterales; family Succinivibrionaceae; genus Succinivibrio. The sequence goes on from ONCS01000194.1 coordinate 4,860, forward strand.
CATTAAGATCACAGCAATAACTAACCAAAGTATGAGATTTTTAGTCATATCTACTCACTTAGTTCTTCATTGTCGTTAAATTCATCACCTGGTGCTACACCGTTTAAAGGATGACCTTTAAAACCGGTGGCTACCATATAAACCTCACGTGATCTATCACGTGAAGCATCAGGTTTACGTACTTTTACAGTCGTAAAATCCTGTCTTAATTCTTTTAAGTACTCTTGAGAGCCCTCACCTTGGAATACCTTGACTACAAAGGTACCACCAAGTCTTAACACACGACGAGCCATATCTAGGGCAAGCTCAGATAATAACATCGCACGAGGCTGGTCAATAGCTAAATTACCTGACATATTAGGTGCCATATCAGATAGTACTACATGAGCACCTACGCCAATCATTGAATACAGTTTTTTAAAGACTTCATCTTCTCTAAAGTCACCTTGTAAAAACTGTACATTACGAATTGGTCTTATTGGCAGAATATCACAGGCAATCACACGGCCTTCTTCGCCTATACATTTAATGGCATACTCTGACCATCCACCAGGAGCAGCTCCTAGGTCTACTACAATATTACCGTGGCGGATTAAATGATCTTTTTGTTGCAGCTCTTCTAATTTAAAAGAGGCTCTTGAACGTAAACCAAGCTTGTGAGCTTGCTTTACATATGGGTCGGAAAAGTGTTCCTGTAACCATCTAGTTTGGCTTGCAGATCTTTTCTTTGCTGGCATTAACTAAATCCTAAACAACTTTGTTATCTAAAGTATTTTCTAAAGTTTGAATATCTACTTTTTTATATTTAAAAAAATTCGATAATATTATACAATTTGCGCAAGACTTATGCGATCATCTAAGTGATAAGATCACGTATAAGATACGATTTTTTTTCTTATGTAGGTAATGTATGTCATTAAATTCACATCAGCGCCAATTTTTAAAGGCACAAGCTCATTCATTAAAGCCAGTGGTCTTACTTGGCAATGACGGCTTATCTGAAAATGTTTTAAAAGAGCTTGATAGCTCAATTGAGCATCACGAGCTAATTAAAGTACGTCTAAACGCAGGCGACACTCGTAAAGAGCAAGCAACTGAGGCAGCTACTGCAGTTCACGCAGAATTAGTATCTCTTTGCGGTCGTATTGCCGTACTTTTCCGTCAACGCAAGGATGACAGCCGTTTCATTCTACCTCGCTAAGCTTATTTAAGCCTTAGCAAGCTTATTACAAAACAATTACAAAACAATTAAAAATCATGAAAAAGGCCTGTAGTTTTATTCACAGGCCTTTTTGTTTTAATTTGCTTTATAAGCTAAGTGCTTTAAGTAAAGCTAATTACTTGTACTCAACTTTAACCACTTCGTAGCAGATAGTGCCCTTTGGGATCTTAATTTCAATCTCATCTTCCTCGCACTTGCCAAGTAAGCCTTTAGCAATTGGAGTTTTGTAAGAGATTAGATTGTTATCGATATCTGCCTCGTCCTCACCTACGATTTGATAGGTAGTCTCTTTTTCAGTATCAACATCTAATACGGTCACAGTAGCACCGAAGATCACCTTTAAAGCACCGCCATTTGGTGTCTTTAACTTTGATACATCAATAACATTAGCTGATGCTAGCTTGCCTTCGATATCCTTAATACGGCCTTCGCACAAACCTTGCTCTTCTTTAGCAGCATCGTACTCGGCATTTTCGCTTAGATCACCATGGCTTCTAGCTTCTGCGATGGCAGCTACAATGCGAGGTCTTTCTACTGTCTTTAAGCGCACAAGCTCTTTGCGAAGTAACTCTTCGCCACGAGGAGTCATTGGAGTCTGATCCATTTTAAAAACCTCAAAATTTAAAAAGTAAAAAAATAACGCCTAACTTTCATTAGGCGCCTTATGGTGTATGACTATACTCTAAACTTAAAAATTCTTCAAGAAAAGAGCTAAGTCAAATTCTATTAACGTGATAAGTCGTCAAAAAACTTCTTCACGCCCTTTAAAAAGCCGTCTGACTTTGGCTTGTGCTTAGCAGCTGTATCTGTTGATTTTGCTGAGTCTTTATCCCCTGACTTACCATCTTCACCATTTAGACTTGCTTCAAATTGCTTTAATAAGTCTTTTTGATGATCAGTTAAGTTGACAGGAGTCTCAACTACAATCTTGCAGTACAAGTTGCCCTTAAATGATGAGCGGTATGACTTAACGCCTTTACCAGATAATCTCATCAACACGCCAGTTTGAGTTTCAGGCTTAATAGTAATGTTTACAGGACCATCTAAAGTTGGAACTTCAACCTTGCCACCTAAAGCTGCAGTTGTAAAGCTAATTGGTACATCGCAATATAGGTCGTTACCATCACGAGTGAAGATCTCATGATCTTTAACTTCAATTGCAACATATAGATCGCCAGCTGGTGCGCCGTTTAAGCCAGCCTCACCTTCACCTGACAATCTAATTCTATCGCCATCATCAACACCTGCTGGGATGGTGACCTCTAAAGTCTTAGTATCAACTACACGACCGGTGCCACCGCAAGTCTTACAGCCATCAGTTACAATGTAACCTGCACCTTGACAGTGAGGACAAGTCTGTGCGATAGTCATAAAGCCTTGGCGGATATGAACCTGACCTTGGCCATGGCAGTGAGGACAAGTAGTCTTCTTACCATTTTTACCAAGACCTGAGCCACCGCAGTCTTTACACTTAACATAGGTCTTAACATTAACCTTCTTCTTGCAGCCTTTAACTGCTTCTTCTAAGGTTAGAACTAATCTAATTCTAATGTCACGACCAGGGATCTCTTGAGGACCTTGTGAACGGCCACCAAAACCACCACGACCACCGCCGAAGATATCACCAAACATATCTCCGAAGATATCGCTAAAGTCAGCGCCACCGCCACCAAATGGGTTACCGCCACCTGCTTGAGAGCCATCGGCACCGGCAAAGCCGTATTGATCGTAAGCTGCACGCTTTTGAGGATCAGATAAAACCTGATAAGCCTCATTGATCTCACGGAACTTCTCGCCTGCGTCAGGATCTTTATTTCTATCAGGGTGATACTTAATTGCTAGGCGCTTAAAAGCACGTTTGATGGTTGCATCATCGGCGCCTTTCTCAACACCTAGAACTTCATAGTAATCACGTTTTGAAGCCATAATACCCTCTATTTAAACTAACAAAGGCAGGTGGGGGTTATCCCCCACCCACCTTTAACTAATCTTTATGATTTAAGATTATTTCTTGTTGTCGGTTACGTCTTCAAACTCAGCATCTACAACATCGTCGTCCTTCTTAGACTCTTGTTGTTGCTGTTGGCCTTGAGACTGTTGAGCTTGCTGTGCCTGAGCTTGGGCCTGGCCTGCCTGCATTAGAGCAGTTGCAGCTTCCATTAAAGCCTTTTCAGCTTGCTCAATCTTATCCTTATCATCGCCACGAGCTGCTAACTCAAGATCTGCTACAGCCTTGTTAACCTTGGTCTTATCAGCATCAGATACCTTATCGCCTAAGTCTGATAACTGCTTTTTAACCTGGTGAACAGTAGCATCAGCGCGGTTACGAGCGTTAGCTAATTCCTCAAACTTCTTATCATCAGCTGAGTGCTCTTCTGCCTCACGAACCATACGCTTGATATCGTCGTCTGATAGACCTGAAGATGACTGAATAGTGATCTTCTGCTCTTTACCAGTCTTCTTATCCTTAGCTGATACGTGGATTAAACCATCAGCATCGATATCGAAGGTAACTTCAATCTGTGCCATGCCACGTGGAGCTGGCTCAATGCCTTCTAGGTTGAACTGACCTAGTGACTTGTTGTCAGCTGCTCTCTTACGCTCACCTTGTAGTACGTGAATGGTAACAGCAGGCTGGTTATCCTCAGCAGTTGAGAATACCTGAGACTTCTTAGTAGGAATAGTAGTGTTCTTCTCAATTAGAGTAGTCATAACACCACCTAAGGTCTCGATACCTAATGATAGAGGGGTAACGTCTAGTAATAGAACGTCCTTCTTATCACCAGTTAAAACACCACCTTGAATTGCAGCACCGATAGCAACTGCTTCATCAGGGTTTACGTCCTTACGAGGCTCTTTACCAAAGAAGTCAGCAACTAACTTCTGAACCATTGGCATACGTGACTGACCACCAACTAAGATTACATCGCTAACCTCTGATGGAGAAAGACCTGCATCTGATAAAGCAGTCTTAACAGGATCTAAGGTCTTGCTTACTAGATCTTCAACTAATGACTCTAGCTTTGCACGAGTGATCTTGATGTTCATGTGCTTAGGGCCAGTTGCATCAGCGGTGATGTATGGTAGGTTTACATCAGTTTGCTGTGATGATGACAACTCGATCTTAGCCTTTTCAGCTGCTTCCTTTAAACGCTGTAGAGCTAAAGGATCTTGACGTAAGTCAACGCCTTGCTCGTTTTTGAACTCTTCAATTAAGTAGTCAACGATACGGTTATCAAAGTCCTCACCACCTAAGTGGGTATCACCGTTAGTTGCTAGAACCTCGAAGGTCTTCTCACCGTCAACTTCATCGATATCAATGATTGAGATATCGAAGGTACCACCACCTAAGTCGTAAACAGCAATCTTCTGCTCACCCTTAGCTTTATCCTCACCATAAGCAATAGCAGCAGCGGTAGGCTCATTGATGATACGCTTTACGTTTAAGCCTGCAATACGACCAGCATCCTTAGTTGCCTGACGCTGTGAATCGTTGAAGTATGCAGGGCAGGTAATAACAGCCTCGGTTACTTCCTCACCTAAGATATCCTCAGCAGTCTTCTTCATCTTCTTTAGAACTTCTGCTGAAATCTGAGGAGGAGCTAACTTCTTGTCATCAACCTCAACCCAAGCATCGCCATTGTCAGCTTTTGTGATCTTAAATGGCATAATGCCGATATCACGTTGAACTTCTTGATCCTCATAACGACGACCAATTAAACGCTTAATTGCAAATAAAGTGTTCTTAGGATTAGTTACAGCCTGACGCTTAGCAGCATCACCTACGATGATCTCGCCATCTTTAGCATAAGCTACGATAGAAGGAGTAGTACGACGACCTTCTGAGTTCTCTAGAACACGAACCTTGTCGCCATCTAGAACTGCAACACATGAATTAGTAGTACCTAAGTCAATACCAATAATCTTGCCCATTTTTATGTTTCCTCTTTAAAATTCTTTAAGCTAGATTTTTTTATTTTCTCTAGCCTCTTTCTTAACTATTTCAATAAATGGAGTCGAAATTTTTAATTTCAAGACTATGCTTCAATATTTATTGTATTTTTTTTCTCTTCAGGGTTTTCTTGTGGTTTCACACCAGCAGGAGCACCACTTGAAACAATAACCATAGCAGGACGAACTACACGACCGTTTAAGGTGTAACCTTTTTGCATTACATCCATGACAATGTTTTGTTCAAACTCAACTGATGGTGCTATTGAAATTGCCTGATGAAGGTTAGGGTCAAAGGCTTGACCTTTAGGATCAACTGGCTCTACACCAAAGCTCTTTAACTCTTTTAAAAGTAAAGTAGTGGTGTTTTCAACGCCTTCGATAGTAGGCTTAATTGCAGGATCTTCTTTATTAGAGTGCTTTAGAGCAAGCTCTAAAGAATCAACTACAGGAATTAAAGCCTTTAAAATCTTCTCATTACCGTATTTGCGCTCACGCTCAACGTCAGCTTCAATACGTTTCTTTTGATTTTCACACTCAGCTAAAGCACGGATAAACTTTTCAGTGTCAGCCTTGTACTTAGCCTCTAATTGAGCTACCTGAGCTTTTAACTGCTCATTAGCTGCCATAAACTCTTTAGGATCAAAAGCACTCTCTTGAGTATCAGCTTGAGCCTCAGTTTCTGCAGCATCGTCTGTTGCAGTCTCTTCTTCTTGAGCTTGAGCATTTGCCTGCTCTTCTAGCTCCTGCTCTTGTTGCTCGTAAGCTTCTTTTTCAGCCTGAGCTTTAAGTCTAGCCTCATCAATAGCTTGCTTAATTTGATTTTCTTCAGTTTGCATATTGGTCTCTATATTTAAATTCAAAAGAATTAACGTTGTTACTTATATGGGGATAGCCTTTTTAAATTTCAAGCAAAGAAATTAATTAATTTCATATATAAGATCTCTAGATCCAAAACTTTAATAAAAAATAGTGTGTAAAATTAGGAATAATTATTTGAAATAGAAAGGAAA
>ONCS01000111.1 GCA_900316375.1 uncultured Succinatimonas sp.
GATTAAGGAATACAAGTTGAGAAGCCCTGGTTTTTATAAAAAACTTTCTGATCTAGCTGAAAAATTGCTAATTTTAATGGTGACATTTTTAGGAGCACAAATTGCTTTTTGGTCAACATTCTTTCTTATAAATGGAGGAAGTTTTGTCGGAAATATTCAAATAGTAATATGGACAAGTGTTGTTTGTAATTGCTTAGGATTTTTTTGTTTGATCTACACTGACTTTTGGGCTTTTGCAAAGTTTGAATTATTAATGGAGAAAGAATAACATGCCTCTATCTATATGTATCTTGTTAGTTTCTGCTATGTTATTTGTTACTTTTGGTGGCTGTTTCTTTTTTTGGTGGGTAATTCATAAGTAATATGTTTGGTACATTGGCCTTTATTTTAATTAGCTCAATTGTTGTTTTTACAGCGATAGTTACTTTTTTTTGTTGGTACGCTATACACAAGCTTTAACTGAGAAGTAGAAGTATGCCTTGGGGATTATTTTTCGCAATTATTTGTGCAATGTTATTCTTTTTAGGCGGAATAATATATTTCTATTGGTGGGCTTTGCATAAATAACTTACAATTTTCAATGGGCCTTGTGGCCCATTATTGATCTTACCTTATCTCTTTTGGTTTCTTAACCACTATCAAGAATAACAATCCAATTGCAGCAAGCACTGCATCTACCATATAAATAGGTGAGTAATGGTTGTTATCTGCAATGCCAATTAACGCACCGCCTACTACCTGTCCACATACACAAGCATTTAAAAATAGAGATGTTGCCTGTCCTGGAATATTAGGTAGTAATTCTTGGAAATAGACCATACCCATGGCATTTACGGTTGCGATAAAAAATGCTGGTAAGAAGGCAATAAACATAAAGACGATTGGTTTTGTAGTAAGTGGCAGAATAATCATAAAGATAAGTAAAGTGATGCCGCCTGCTACCATGATCTTTTTAAGGCCAATTCTTTTAGACATTCTAGCTGCTAAAAACATGATAGGAATTTCAAGAAAAGCAGCAATTGAGTATATGTATCCTGGCAATTGCTCTGGAAGATTTAACTCATGAGTAATGTATAAAGGAATGGTTGCAGCGTAACCTGTAAAGGCAATGAACATTACCATTACCGATATAAATAAAAAGATCACGCTCTTGTTATGTAAGATCTCGCCTTTTTGACTTTCAGTATTTTTAACTTCCTTTTCGACATTAGGCATTAAATAGCTCATCAAAGCAGCTAATAAATACAGCACGCCACAGCAGAAAAATAATGACTCAAAGGAAATATTAACCACAAGAAAGTAGGCAAGTGGTGGTCCCATAACCCAAGATAATGAGGCTAAGGCTCTTAAAGTAGTAGTAAAGTTAATTGAGCTTTTTAAGTTTTTTATGCCGTATTCACGAGCTGAGGCAAAGATTTGTGAATAACCTACTTGAGCTAAAGAAAAGCATGGCACAACTACAAAGAATAACAAAAGCACACTAGGTATAAAGTAGAAGAATGAATTAGCTATCACACCAAAAGTTGCAGAGATTGCAATAATTCGAGCGCGATTAAATCCCATGTCAGAGATCTTGCCGGCAATTTGGGTTGTTATCACCATAAAAATAGGCAAGAGAACATAGTAAAGCGAGATAAGAGAGGTACTTAAATGGATCTTATCCGTTAAGTACAAAGCCATAATTGGGGTTACTACAGAGGCGGCAGTTGGGATCAAAAGCGCCATAATTATGTAGATATAACGATAATCTTTCATAGTCGGTTTGATTATTATTTTTTACATTGTCTGATATGGTGCATTTTACGCTTTTTAGGTGTATTTCAAAAAGGATAATACAAATAATTGCAAAAAAAAGCTCTGAAATTGCACTAACTTCAGAGCTTTTACTTAAAGGCTTTGATTTGCTATCTTATTTGTTCTGTTTTTTAACCGCGATTAAGAATACTAAACCAATTAAAGCTATCACGGCACTTGCTGTAAACACCGGACTAAAGTCTCCATCTCTAGCAATGGATAATAAAAGCCCACCTAAGATTTGTCCCATCATAAAAGCATTTAAGAACAAAGAAGTAGCTTGACCTGGAATTTTAGGTAGTAACTCTTGGAAATACACCATACCCATGGCATGCACTGATGCAATTGTTACTGCTCTTTAAAAGTGACATAAATTTGCTTACACGGTTTGGCAAAACAAATCCCATCAACTTTGACAAAAATCTAAATTCAATTTCTGGATCTTTAAGCAATAA
>ONCS01000012.1 GCA_900316375.1 uncultured Succinatimonas sp.
GCTTTTTTAGACATACTAGAACTCTGGACCAAAGGATAAGTGTAACTTTAAATGTCTGCCATCATTGTGATTATCAATACCATAGGCGACATCGACTTTTAAAGTGCCATATTTTGACATGTAGCGATAGCCAATACCTGGACCTAATAACACTTCTTTATCTTTATAATCATTAGTACAAATGGCTGAATCTAAAAATATGGCTCCACGGGAAGAGTCCATTCCCACTGGGAACATGTACTCTATAGTTCCAGCTGAGATATACCTACCACCTCTTAGTTTGCCATTAAGTCTTGGTGATTCCGATTTATAGCTAAAGCCACGTAAATTTTGCTCACCACCTGCGAAAAATCTCATTGAAGGAGGAACTTTTAATGAGTCAGAACCTAAATTTGCACCTTGATAAAGTTTATATAAAACTCTACTACGCTCTGTTGGCGAGAACACACCTTTAAAAGCAAGTTCACCATGATAGAAGGTGTAATCGGTAATACCTTTAGCAGCAAACTTATTATCAAAGGTAAAAGAATAACCTGTTTTTGGATCAAGACCACCTGTGGTTTCACGTTTGGCAATTAAAAATCCTGCCATGAGATTTTGAGGATAGCCTTTTTCATATCCTTGCTCGTATTCTTCGTATTCATAGGCTAAATAAAAATCACGGCGCCAATCACTATTTAAATGAGTTACGTAGTGAGCAGAAAAGTGCGACAAATCAGATTTAGTATCATTAAAATCAGTATGAGTTTGGGCAAGCTTAAAATAGAAGTAATCTAAGTTTGGATTTCTAAATGGGATTTTATAGATAGCTTGCGCATCTTGTTTAACTCTTGAAGCTCTAACATATGAGCTAAAAGAGTGACCTTTTTTGCTAACTAAAGGTTTATCCCAACCAAAGATACCGCGCACCGATTCATCAGTTGAATAACCTAGACCTACACGATATAGGTTTTTCGCCTGTCTTTCTAAATCAATGTTAATTGGAACTTGATAATCCTTTTTATCTTCAACTTTTGGTGTGATATCTACTGATTTATAGTAATTAGTTTGTGCAAGGGAGGCTGACACATCATTTAACCTTTTAGATGAAAATGGCTCCCCTTCTTCAATTGTAATTAAAGATTTTGAAGGCTCAATTAGCTCTTTAGTGGCGTCATTGTAGATAAGCTTACCAAAGCTATAACGTACCCCAGTATCATAGACTAAGACCACATCAGCTACGTTTTGCTCTTTATAGACTAAGATGTGGTTAGAGATAAACTTACCATCAAAAAAGCCAAGTTCAATAGCTTTTGCCTTAATATCAGCTTTAAGCTTTTCATATTTACCATGATCTAAAAGGGTGTATGAGCTAAGACCACTTTGTTTGATGATCTTGTCAAAAGAATCAAAATAAGCACCTTGTCCGATGATTTCAACTTGTGCTCTTCTTATGAAAAGACCTTTACCACTATCCACATGAGCTACAACTTTTGTCGAAGACTCATTTTTCTTGGGATAATCAATTTTGATAATTGGATGGTAATAACCATATGAGTGCAAGGCAGTAGTAATTTTATCTATAATCTCACGGTCATAAAGACGTGCTCTTTTCTTAGCAATTTGTGGCAAGGTGGCTAGATAAGATTCAACGTTTGTTGCAATTTCCTTATCGTCAATACCATTTAATTCAATCTCAATTGGATCTTCAACTGTTAAGATGTTTTTGATAGGTTTGTTATCTGATGAGCAAGCATTTAGATAAAACAAAGCTAGCGCTATACCACATAAGGCATAATGCTTGATTTTTATCTTACTTTTAAAAGTTTTTATTCTGCTCATAGATCCTACTTACTTAAGCATATTATTATACAAGCAAAGTAAGGATTTTTAAGGTAAAAACAAAGAATTACCGCCCATTTTTGGCCTTTTATCAAGTTTTTAGATAAGTTCTAGCTAATTTTCTTTTAAGTTCAATTTTTTAGACAGCTCGTATTAACTTTTCAACCTATTGAAATATTGATTAATACTTAGGTATTTAGCAAATAAGTTTTCAAAGGAACACTTTAGAATTACTAGGCACATCTTAAGCAAGATTAAGGCTTTTAGAACTGATATTAGCTTTGTTTGATTTTGTTTGTGAAAGCAACCCCCACTTAAAGCTTCGCTTTTGAAGTGGGGGCTTCTTTGCTTTTTTTAGGAAGTTGCCTTCCTAATTATGAGCAA
>ONCS01000112.1 GCA_900316375.1 uncultured Succinatimonas sp.
CTAGCTTACAATGCTTAAAACAGTTTACTTTGATGCTCATCACCGCCATAAATGGCAGTGTTTTCGCATCCGGTTAGTGGATAAAGAAATTTTGCTACAAAAGGCTCTAGGTAGAAACTCATTTTTCGTCCTAAATCCAAAAATTAAGCTGTAATTGATAGTATTTTCTAAAGTACACTTACTAATATGACAACACCTTTTAAAAGAATTGCAAACTTAAGCATCAAAAGAAAACTTAAAACAAGCCATGTAATAGTAATTGAAGGCCCGCTTGCCTGCGGTAAAAACACAACTTCCATGCAATTTGCAAAAAGTAGCTGCGACTTAACAAATGAAGTTGCAGCTTACAATACAAAACTGATGTTAGACATCGAGTTTAAAAGGGCATTAGAAGGGCAGTCTCCAAAACTTTTTAGAGAATGGCAACTAGTACCTGATCTTTTAAATGCACCCCAAAAACTCTTTGATGATAAGAATGTAAAATGTAAGAGCAAATTCATCTTTACTGAATCAGTGGCTTTGCAAGCTGATAAGAGCGATGTTTGTTGCAAATTAGATAATGTTAGCAAAATTCGCATGCGACCTTTAAGTTTGTTTGAATCTTCTGATTCTTCAGGCAAAGTATCATTAGCAGCACTTTTTGCAAATAAAGATGTCAAAGCTAAGAACAAGCTTACAAAAGAAGATCTAGCTTATCTTATCTGCAGAGGAGGCTTTCCTAAAGCTTGCACTGATAAGGAAAATGGTAAAGAGAAAGCTTTGAGATTTGCTTTTGACTACATAAAAAACGTAATTATCTCAAGTCAATGCACCAAAACAAATACCATCAAAGATCCTCAAAGATTGCTTATGATCTTAAATGCCTACGCTAGACATATTGCCACTACAGCTTCATTAGAGACTATAAGAGCTCAAATTTTAAGTAATTTCCATGACACTACATATAGTCAAACCACGCTCTATGCTTATTTGCAAGGACTTAATGATCTGTTTTTGACTGAAGAAAATCTTTTATGGAATACAAGCCTTAAATCAAGATCGGTTACCAGAAACAAGCCTGTAAGATACTTTGTTGATCCTTCTATTGCTGTTGCAGCGCTAAATTTAAATCCTGATGAGCTTTTAAAGAATTCAGAGCAATTTGAAAGACTATTTAAGAATTTGTGTATCCGTGATCTACGTATTTATGCCCAGGCTCTTGATGGTGAGGTATACCACTTTAAAGATAGAAATGATCTAATCTGCGATGGTGTCATAAAGCTTAATGATGGAACTTACGGCTTAATCAATATTTGCCTTGACGATGATGAAATTGATAATAAAGCAAAAGAGCTTTTAAAGTTGAAGAAAAAGATTGATACCCATAAGGTGGGCGAGCCTAAGTTTTTGATGGTGTTAACAGGAATTACACCTTGTGCTTATATAAGAGCAGATGGAGTTTATGTGGTACCTATAGGGGGGCTTAAGCCTTAAGTCAATTTTCGAAATTTTCGAAGCTAAGTCATTAAAGCATCAATTCACTTAAAATCATAATATTAATCTAAAATATTCGTCATTTACTCTAAAATTTTTCTATCAAATACTAGTGCTCAATTAGAGTGTTTTACATTGTTATATAAAAAGTTATTTACTATATATTTATAATTGTTTTCTACTCATCTATAAATAATGTATTTAATTTTGTTTTATATAAAGCAATTGACAAAAACTATAGTTAAGTATTTAATAGAAGCTGTCTAGCATAAAACATCTTCCTTTGAAATTTATTGGAGTTGCCATGGATAGTTACTTAGAAAGAATTTCTGATAAAGTTTTAAAGCGCAGTTTAAAAGGCCATGGTGCAGTTCTCATTGAAGGTCCTAAATGGTGCGGAAAGACAACTTCTGCTATCAAACATTGCAACTCCAAGCTATTTTTGTCAAATATAAATCAATACATGAAAGCTAAGGCATTATTAGATATAGATGTAAGGCAAGTATTAAAGGGAGAACCTCCATTATTAATTGATGAGTGGCAATTCATACCAGAGCTGTGGGACTCCATCAGATTTGAAATTGATATGCGTCAAAGTGTAGGGCAGTTCATACTAACAGGATCAACTATACCTTTTGATAAATCGCAATTGCATCATTCAGGTACAGGTAGAATTGATAAACTGCAAATGAGACCCATGAGTCTATTTGAGTCAAAAGATTCAACAGGCGAAGTGTCACTCTCAGATCTATTTTGTCAAAAGCAAATTACAGCTGACGATACCCACACACTTAATGAAATAGCCTTTCTTATCTGCAGGGGAGGCTGGCCTACAACAATATTTCAAGATCCTGAGATAGCACTTCACACAGCATTTAGCTATATTGATTCGGTTGCAAGTTCAGATATAAGTTCAGTAGCGGGTGTTCCAAATAATAAATTAAGACTAATGAGGATCTTTAAATCCTATGCTAGAAATATAGCAACACAAGCACCAATTGAAACTATAAGACAAGATGTGATGAATCAAGGTGAAAGCACATTTAGTCAGACAGCTTTATATAGCTATATCAACTCTCTTAATAACTTATTTGTTATTGAAGATACAGAAGCATGGAATCCTAACTTTAGATCTAAAGTTGCAATAAGAAATAAACCTACAAGATACTTTGTCGATCCATCAATTGCCACAGCAGCCCTTGAAATGGGGCCAAATGATTTGATGAACGACATGCGAACATTTGGTCTTATATTTGAAAATCTATGTGTAAGAGATCTTAGAGTGTATTCTCAAGAATTAGGTGGCGTGGTACAGCATTATAGGGATAGCTCAGGTCTTGAATGCGATTGCGTATTACATTGTTTAAATGGTGAATATGCGTTAATTGAAGTAAAAGTAGGTGGTGAAAAAGCAATAGAAGAGGGGGCCAAAAATCTTCTTAAACTTAGAGACAAGATCAAAGACAGTAAAATCAAAGAGCCAGCCTTTATGATGGTGCTTTGTGCAGTATCAAGCTATGCCATTAGAAGATCTGATGGAGTATATGTAGTTCCAATTGGAGCGCTAAAACCTTAATTGTATATTAGTCAACCACCCACCGCTTAAAGCTACGCTTTTGAAGCGGGGGCTTCACAGCCTAGTTGACTAGACTAAGTGCTTAGAGCACTAC
>ONCS01000113.1 GCA_900316375.1 uncultured Succinatimonas sp.
GCAAAGAAGCCCCCACTTCAAAAGCGAAGCTTTAAGTGGGGGTTGCTTTCACTTGTTAATAATTGTCACTTTTTGTAGGTTAAAAGAGATTTATTTTAGATTTTAAAATGGTTAACTTATTGAATTTACATAATTAAGTATAATTTAACCAATTCTTAACAATTCACAACTTTTGCCTTAACACAATCTTTGTATCTTAGTAGGTGTTGAAAAGATATGAGGATTTAAAAATGAATTTCAAAAAGTCACTTTCAGCTTTAGCTCTAGCTTTAGGCATGGTTTCTGTATCACACGCTGCTGTTATTACCGATGGTTCTACTTCAATGGAAAAGGTAATGGGCGTTCTAATCGAGTCATTTGAAGGCAATGGTATTGATGTAACCTATAACCCAACTGGTTCTGGCTCTGGTATTTCAGCAGCTCTTGAAGGTCGTGCTGATATTGGTCTATCTTCACGTGCTTTAAAGTCAGATGAAGAGCAGAAGTTAAAGGGTATTGATGTTGCATACGACGGTATCGTAGTTGTAGTTAACAAGGCAAACCCACTAACTGATATTAAGACTGAAGAGTTATCAAAGCTATTTACAGGCGAGATCAAGAACTGGAAAGAGCTAGGCGGTAACGATGCTCCTGTAGTTCTAATTGGCCGTGAGGCAGGTTCTGGTACTCGTGATGGTTTTGAATCTGTAACCCACACTAAGGATAACTGCAAATATCGTCAAGAGTTAACCTCAACTGGTGATGTGATCACTACCGTTGGTCAAAACGAGAACGCAATTGGTTATGCTTCATTATCTGCTGTAAACGATCAAGTTAAAGTTTTAACCTTCAACGGCGTTGAGGCAACTGAGGCTACCGTTTTAGATAAGAGCTACAAGTTACAGCGTCCATTCGTATTCGTAATTAACAAGGCAAAGGCTCCATCAAAGGATGCTCAGACCTTCATCGACTACGCTTTATCAAAAGAGGCTAAGCCTTTAATTGAAAAAGCAGGCGTAGTTCCAGCTCAAAACTAATCATTACGATAATATTAAGGAGCAGGGGACAACACCCCTGCCTTTTTGTATATGCAAAATAATCATCGCAAATGCTCAGATAGAATTGCACTTAGCGTGTTTACGGTACTAGGTTACCTAAACATCGTCTTTGTAGCTGTGATTTGCTTATATCTACTAATAAGTGGCGTTCCTGCCATCTTTAAAATTGGTTTTACAGACTTTATCTTCGGTACTAAGTGGGCATCAACAGCATCTGAGCCATACTTTGGTATCATGCCATTTATTCTAACCTCTGTATACGGTACAGTAGGTGCTATTATTTTAGGTTTACCTGTAGGCTTTTTCACCTCAGCATATCTAGCTAAATTTGCTCCTAAAAAATTAAAAGCAGCTGTTGAATCAGTAGTTGATCTACTAGCAGGTATCCCATCTGTAGTTTTCGGTTTCATCGGTATGTTGGTGCTGGTCCCTGGCATTCAAAAGATCTTTGACGTACCTGATGGAGCATCCTTACTTGCTGCAATTTTCGTCCTTGCAGTGATGATCTTACCTTCAATTATTAAAGTATCAATTGGCGCTATTGAAGCTGTGCCTCATGAGTATGAGTTAGGCTCACTTGCCTTAGGTGCTAACAAAATTGAGACTGTGTTTAAGGTGGTAATTCCTGCAGCAAACCGCGGTATTGGTGTGGCTGTAGTTCTAGGTGTAGGCCGTGCCATCGGCGAGGCTATGGCTGTAATGATGGTTGCAGGTAACGTTGCTAACATGCCTCATTTATTTGAGTCAGTACGTTTTTTAACCACCGCTGTTGCATCTGAAATGTCTTACTCACATGGTTTGCAGCGTGAGGCTCTATTCTCAATTGCTCTAGTGCTATTTGTCTTCATCATGGTTATAAATGCGCTTTTAAATTTAGTGCTTAAAAAGAGAGGCTCTAAATAATGGATAATTCTTTAAAACGTAATCTTTACGCTAAGGCGATGATGACCTGTGCTTATGGCGCTACCGCTTTTACCGTATTTATCGTAGGTTTTATTATTCTTTATGTAATAGTACGTGCAATTCCTTTTGTAAGCTGGGAGTTAATTTCTACAAAGCCTAGCTACATCAATGACACCATCGGTATCTTACCAGATATTTTAAATACCATTTACATCGTGATTGCAACCTTAGTTTTTGTGTTGCCTCTAGGTGTAGGTGCTGCTGTTTACTTAAGTGAGTACGCTAAAAACGTTAAAGCAAAGTCTGTTATTGAGTACGCAATTGAGTCACTAGCTGGTATCCCATCAATTATCTACGGCTTAGTAGGCATGTTGGTGTTCTGTCAGTATATGGGCTTAAAGACCTCACTTTTAGCAGGTGCTTTAACTTTAACTATCATGAACTTACCTACCATTATTAGAACTACTCAAGAATCACTTGATTCTGTGCCTATGTCCTACCGTGAAGGTGCTTTAGCTTTAGGTGCTAATAAGTGGTACTCAATTTACACTGTAGTACTTCCTTGCTGTATCGACGGTATTGTTACAGGCTGTATCTTAGCTGTAGGTCGTATGTTAGGTGAGTCTGCTGCACTTTTATTTACCGCAGGTTTTGCTCACAAGATAGCAGGCTTTATCGACGGCTTGTCAAACTCTGGCTCTACCATGACCGTTGCTTTGTATGTATATGCAAAAGAGCAAGGTCAGTTTGATGTAGCTTTCGTGATTGCTGCCATCATGCTTTTAATGAGCCTAATTATCAACTACACAGCTCGTTATTTATCTAAGCGTGTTAAGAACAAAAGATATTAAAAAATTAAAGAGAATTTAAATGAACCCAACAATTATTGATGTAAAAAACTTTAACCTCTATTACGGCACTCATCATGCCCTTCACAATATCAATATGGAGATTAAAGAGCACGAGATCACCGCTTTAATTGGTCCATCAGGTTGCGGTAAGTCAACATTTCTGCGTTCTTTAAATCGTATGAACGACTTAATTGACAATCTAAAAGTTGATGGCTCTATTGTGTATCAAGGTCAAGAGTTAGTAAACACTAAAATTGATTTATCAGCTCTTAGAAAAGACATTGGTATGGTTTTCCAAAAGCCAAATCCTTTTGCCATGTCTATTTATGACAATATCGCTTATGGCCCACGTATTCACGGTATTAAAAATAAGTCAGCTTTAGATGACATTGTTGAAAAGTCTTTAAAGCAGGCAGCTATTTTCGATGAGGTAAAAGACAGACTTAAAACTTCAGCTTTAGGCCTTTCAGGTGGTCAGCAGCAGCGTCTTTGCATCGCTCGTGCCTTAGCTGTTGAGCCAAAAATTTTACTTATGGATGAGCCAACTTCAGCACTTGATCCAATTTCAACTGGCAAGATTGAAGAGTTAGCTGTAGAGCTTAAGAAAAAGTACACCATTGTGATTGTGACCCACAACATGCAGCAGGCTCTACGTATTTCAGATAAGACTGCTTTCTTCTTATTAGGTGACTTAGTTGAGTTTGATGATACTGACAATATCTTTACTAAGCCAAAGGATAAGCGTTGTGAGGACTACGTAACCGGTCGTTTTGGTTAGTAGTTATTCTAAGCACCATCAAACTTTAGGATGTAATTATGCGTAATCAATTAGATGAATTATTAAAGAACATCTCTGATCTATTAGTAGTGATGTCAACTGTATGTGAAGAGTCTTTAACTACCGCTTTTGAAGCATTTAAGGCTCATGACAAAGAAAAAGCTTTAAGCATTTACAAAAGAGACTATGATCTAAATGCTAGAGCGCGTGAAATTGAAGAGTTGTGTATCAAAACATTACTTCGCCAACAGCCTGTTGCTCACGATATGTTAATTATCTCAGCTACTTTAAAGTTAGTAGCTGACGTGAAAAGAATTGGTACACAGGCTATTTCCATTGCAGAAATTATCTCAACCTTTGACTTCTCCTTACCACAAGGTGATGACATGTTATTAGTTGAGAAGATGTCTGAAGAGGCTATCTTTATGGTTAAAGGTTGCATCGAGTCATTTATAAAGCATGACGATGAGCTAGCACGTAAAGTTTTAAAGCGCGATAGTGTTGTAGATAAGTACTTTGCTATGGTACGAACAGCTTTAGTTCAAGAAATTCGTCATTCAAAGGATGACGCAGGTTTCTGTCTAGATATTCTGATGATCGCAAAATATTTAGAGCGTATTGGTGATCATGCTTGTAATGTGGCAAAATCAACACAGTTTGTATTAACTGGTAAGTTAAGCGAAGAATAATTTTGGAGTATTGATATGAATTTAATCTATTGTCTTGAGGATGATGCTGATATCCGTGAGCTTGAGATGTACACCTTAAACTCTATGAGCTTTGAGGCAGTAGGTTTTGAAAATGCTCAATCCTTCTTCCAAGGCTTACGTGAGAAAACTCCAAATCTAATCGTTCTTGATGTCATGCTTCCAGACTTATCTGGTGTTGAAGTTTTAAAGCGCTTACGCTCAAACCCTAAGACTAAGTCAATTCCTGTCATCATGGCAACAGCTCGCGGTGCTGAGTACGAAAAGATTAAAGCTTTAGATTTAGGCGCTGATGATTATATGACCAAGCCATTTTCTGTTATGGAGATGGTAGCTCGTATTAAGGCAATTTTAAGACGTTCAGAAAAAGAAGAAGCAGTAGATACTGTCTTAGGCCCAATTTGTCTAAATGTAGCTCAGCATACCGCTAAACTTGATGGTCAGGCTCTAGATTTATCTCTAAAAGAGTTTGAGTTATTACTGCTTTTAATTAAGCACCCAGGTCGTGTGTATAGCCGTGATGAGCTTTTAAACATTATTTGGGGTATTGAATATGACGGTGAGAATCGTACTATCGACGTGCATGTTAGAGCCTTGCGTTCAAAACTTGGTCAGTACGAGAATATCATTCAAACCATCCGTGGTGTAGGCTACAAGGCTGTTTTTGATGAACACTAAGATCTTCTACTCAGTATTTATCACCACCATTGTGGTCCTTTTTCTAAGCCTAGGTGCCTCCCTAGGCTTTAGCTCTTATCAGTTAATTAAAGCCGACTCTCAAGCACTAACAGATTACACCTTAAAGCTTAAAAAGGTGATTGAAGAAAATCCAGATCTTGATTTGACCTTACTTGATATTGATCAATATCGTATTAACTTAATTCACAAAGATGGTACGGTGTATTTTGATTCACAAGTAAAAGACAATTTGGAAAACCATGCTAACCGTGAAGAGTTTGTGCAAGCTCAGCACTTTGGACAATCTAAGGTCTATCGCTATTCAGAAACTTTAGGTAAGCGTACTTTCTACTTTGCAGTGCGCTTAGTTGGCGATAACATCCTGCGCTGTGCCTATACTACCGACAATATCATCTCACAGGCAGGCTCTTTAGCTATCCACATCTTTGGTATCTTAATTGTGGCTGTAATTATGGCTTCAATTTTGGCCTTTAAGATCTCTAAAAGCATCGTCGCTCCAATTAACGAAATTGATTTAAACAATCCTTTAGCCAATCAAGTTTATCCAGAATTAGAGCCACTTTTACAAA
>ONCS01000116.1 GCA_900316375.1 uncultured Succinatimonas sp.
AGTGGTGTGCTCTGCACTTATCAAAAATTTTTGTCTAATATTCAGTTAAGAGCGTATAACAAGCCTTGGCATCATGCTCATTACAACTATATTCTAAGAGTTTTTGGGCTTTGACAAAGTCTTTGATAAGACCGTATTTAGCATTTCTATAGGCATCGGCTAGGGTAGTGCAGGACTTACTATCACCGTTGATTAAACATCCACGCTTTAGAGTAATAATCAGTTTTTCTCTAAGAGAAGGGGTAGGGTGTTGTTCGTAGAGCTTAAATAACTCTTCACAAGTAAGCAAGTTTTGATTGATAACACGCATGAAGTAACGTCTTGATGCTGACTCATTTACTTCCCACAGATATCCTTTTAAATACTCATCAGAGAGAATTAAACATTGAAAACCATCGCCATAATAGCAAGCTTTATCTTGATAAACTGCTGCTGTGAATTTATTGGCTTTTACATCGTATTCTTGAGCAAGATCTTTATTGATAAAAATGTTAGCTAAGATTGTACAAGCACTAGCTACACCAGATAAACAGCTCTTTTTGATATTTTCTACAGCTTCAGCTTTATTTTGTTCATGCAAATTAACTTTTGATAATCCAATTAAAGCTTCTTTATCATTTAAACCTAAAGCAATTAGTAAGTAATTTTTGGCCTGTTCATATTTACCAATTTCAAACAAGCGTTCACCTAAAACTCTACAACTTGCTCCATCTAATTTGTCACAGTGTTTCTTTAATAGCTCTTGCTCTTTTAAACTTTCAGATAAATCCTCGTATTTAACACGCAAAGTTTTACAAGCATCAAGATTGCCTTTTTCACACATATCTTTGTAAAAAAGAGTCATTTCATGCTCATCTAAATTATTTCCAGCTAAAAAGATGTAATCGACAGTGTTGAAATCTTTTTTGAAGTTTACTTTAGCAACAGATTTAGCTCTAAAGTCATAAGCTTGAGCTACCTCTTGATCGTAGATACCGTAGCGATCACTTGAATAGGCTTTAGCTAAAAATGAACAAGCCTTAGCAAAGCCTTTATCACATTGTTTTGAGTACAGCTCAATACCTTTAGCAAAGGTATCTGATCTCATGTTGTAGTCGCTTGTATAGATGGAGGCTAGTTTCATACAAGCATCATCTTTACCATCTGTGCACTTGTTATTTAGACTATCAAAGAGCACTCGACTTTCATCATCAAGCTCAATCTTATCTAAGCCTTTTAAGTCATTGGCAAAGGCAGGAACTAGAGAAATCTTAGGCTTAGAGAATCTAATTTCATTAAAGGATTTATCGCAAGCGCTAGTTAACATCAAAGAACTAGCAATAAGGCAAAATAATAGTGTTTGTTTTTTAGGCATAGTTTTGTTGTTTTTGTTGTTTAACTACCGTTTTAAGTATAGCTTAAGATTATCTTTTATGAGGGAGTTTAGATAAGTTTTGCGGTATAAAGCAAAGCCACTAAAAAGTGGCTTTGACAATTAAAGTTTTCTTAGTAGTAATCCCAAGGATCACCGTGGGCTTTTTTAATGCCTTGTCTAACAACTGCTCTCTTTTTAGGAGTCTCTCTCCTTGAGGTATCGTTACCTACAGTTGAGACATCAAGTGACTCATTAGGATCAATGTAGGTGTTACCACCACCTGCGTTTAATGAGTCTAAAGCTACTTCGTTAGCCTCTTGCAAAGCTTCGTTTTGCTCTTCTTTTAAGATCTCATTTTGCTCATTGTCGATAACATAGCTATCAGCTTGATTTTTATCGTACTCATGCTCAAAGCGCTCTTGCTTAGCTTTTTCAACTCTAGCATTGTCTGTTAATGGCTTAGCAAGTGGAGCATACTTTGCAATCATCTCCTGCTGTCTTATCACAAAGGCAGAATCAGAGATTAGCTTTAAAGATGAGGTCAGTTTTTTAGGTTTGCTTGAAAGATTTTTAGGCATTGGATTTTTACCAATAGTTTCAGGCTTGCCTAAAAACTTTGGCTCAGTACCTAGCACGTAAACGTCTAAAACACACTTAATTCTTGCAAAAAACTCTCTTATTCCCACAAAGCTTATGAAGCTATCACTTGGATTGATAGCATTGAAGCCTACAGCATTTAAGTCATTTTTATCTGCAATAAACAAGGCTCTTTCATTTTGAAAGTCTTGAGAGATAAAGGTAACTGACTTTAATAAAAATACCTTACGCGCACGTACCACACTATCTAAAGTACGAATACCGGCAAAATCAAAAACGATTCTGTCGGCAGGCACACCGGCTTTTATAAGGTACTTCTTCATAAAGCGTGGCTCATTGTAAGACTCATGACGGTTATCGCCAGAGACTAACACATAATCAATTTTACCTGCCTTAAAGAGCTGACTTGCAGCCATAATGCGGGTATCAAAGTATGCGTTAGGTGCACCTGAGCTATCTAATGGAGAGGTTCCAAATAACAGACCTACACGGTTATGCGGAATTTTGTCGATACTTTCATAAGTTCTAAAAGCGTAGCTTGAGATCCTAAAGCAGCCTAGAACTAAAAATAAAATTCCTAAGACTATCACGAGTAATCCCATGTACATGGTGATTACAGAAAAGCGTGAAAAGTCTGTAGAGAATTTAGTATCGTTATTATCAAAACTTGACACAATTAAATCCTAAATGACGTGCTTTACGCATTCTAAAGCTGCGATTTTTTCGTATAAAGCTTTTAAATTTTTAGGGCTAGTTACTTTTACTGGAACTGTGTATGAAACATAGTTACCCTTAGCACTTTTACGTGGAGGATCGGTAATTTCTCTAGCACCTTTTGGCTCGATGCTCTCAATAACTTTCTTAACTTCACCTAAGGAGTTAACAACTGTTGCATCGACAATCACTCTAAAACCTACCACACAAGGGAAGGTCATGAGCTCTTCTAATTTTTTATATGAATCTGACATAGGAAACCTTAAGCTTACTGCTCAACGCTTACTTCATCACTTGATGAGAACATTAAGCACATCTTATCCCACATACGGCCAATGAAACCGCACTCTTCAATATCTTTTGAAGCTACAAGTGGAACTTGATTTACAACTTTATCATCAAGCTTAACTTCGATTACACCTAAAGCATCGCCTTTTTTAATTGGAGCTTTGAAGGTACCGCTCTTTAATTTGTAACCAAGCTTAATATCGTTTTGACGGCCACGAGGAATTAGTACGTGTACATCCTTATCTACAACTAAGCCAAGCTCGTTTTCAGTACCTAAGCGTACTGGGCGGGTTAATAATACTTTACCAGATGTTACTGGGCTGTAGAGCTGGAAGTATCTAAAGCCATAGGTTAAAAGAGCTTTGTTGTAGTCAGCACGAAGTTTTTCACTCTTACAACCAATTACAGATGCAACTAATCTCATGCCATTGTTAGTAGCTGAGGTTACTAGGTTGTAGCCAACTTGTGATAAGTGACCTGTCTTAATACCATCAACATTTAAAGTCTTATCCCATAAAAGACGATTACGGTTCATCTGCTTAATGCCGTTGAACTTAAACTCTTTTTGAGAATAGATTGGGTACTCATTTGGTAGATCACGGATGATAGCACGGCCTAAAAGAGCCATGTCGTAGGCTGATGAGTAGTTTTGCTCATCAAAAAGACCATGCACATTGCTAAAGTGGGTATCCTTTAAACCTAGCTGTTGAGCATAGGTATTCATAACTGATACGAAACCTTCTTGAGTGCCAGCTAAGTGAATTGCCATAGCTACACAGGCATCATTACCTGATTGAATGATAATGCCACGTACAAGATCGCCAACTTTAATAGTTTTACCTACTTCAATGAACATCTTTGAAGAGTCGGTGTATTTTTTAGACCAAGCGTCTTCCGTGATCATGACATCATCTTCCATATGTAAACGGCCAGCTTTTAGCTCCATGCCGATTACATAAGCAGTCATCATCTTAGTTAAAGAGGCTGGCCAAATCTTTTCATGAGAGTTGCGCTCACAGATAACTCTGCCTGAGAAGTAATCTAATAATGCCCATGATTGAGCTTCAAACTCTGGAGGTGCTGGAACTACAATTGGCTCTGGAGTAGCGCCTTGTGCTGAAGCATCAAGTGGTGCGGTGCCATTTTCAATTTTTACCTTAGCAAAAGGATCTGGAATTGAATTATCTGCAAAGCTGACACTAGCAGTAGCTAAAGCTGCTGCACATAGAGTCATTTTCAAAGTAGTCTTTAAAAACATGGTATTTCCTTAATTTCTTTTCACAAATTCTTTGATGTATTAGGTTGCTCACAACCTAAGTTTTGCTGTATGTCTGTATTTTTAGTTAATCTTAAATAGTTAAAATCTATTGTTGTTAAAATCTTTTAATAAATGAATCAGTATAACCCTTTTGTCTTAAAGTGGTAAGAGTACTTTTGGCAGTAGCTTCTGTTAAAGGTCCTACTAAAACACGATTGATTGAGCCTTCACGGGCAATCATTACAGGGTAGCTAATCTTTCCTTGTACATTTTCTTTAATCTCTAATGCCATCTTATCAGAGTTGCAAGCTACAAGCTGAATGTAACTGCCATGCTTTAAATTAGTGCTAGCAGTGCCTACGCCTGTATAGTGGAAGTTTTTAGTATTAAATACATTACTTGAGACATTGTTGTTAAGCTTAGTGTAGATGGTCTGGCCTTTTTTATTGATTATATTGCTCTTAACATTACTTGCATAGCTCTTAACAGAATTGCTAAATGAGCTACCAGCAGGGGAGATATTCGCACCTCTTGGAGTACCGTAAGCATTAGCATAAGAGCCATTAGAATTTACCTTAATAAGCTCAATTCTAACTTTAGCAGTGCCGGTTCCTACCATATCGATAGCACGTGCTGAACCTTCTGATAGATCCAAAATACGAGTTCCTACAAAAGGTCCACGATCGTTGACACGCACAATAACCTTTTTACCATTACGAAGATTAGTTACCTTTAAATATGAAGGTAGTGGTAAGTTCTTGTGGGCAGCAGTAAAGCCTTTTTGATTGTAAATTTCACCATTTGAAGTCTTTTTGCCATGAAAGCCAGGACCATACCATGAGGCAGTACCTTCTTCAATGTAGCTGTCAGTGCCATTCCACACCATGTAGTTTTTACCTAAAACCGTGTAGTTTTTGTTACAGCCACCACTTCTTTGAGCTTCATAAATAGGTTTAGCACCGCCTACGCCATCAATATTAACCTTGTCTTTTTGAGGCATAGGACGAGTCTTATTAGGACCTGTACCATAGGTGTAACCACCACCTGCGCTACCTTGACCTGATGTTGAACAACCCTGCAGTAACAGAGCAAATGCAGCCACGAAGGCTAAAATAAAGGCGTAGAAACGAGACATTAAGGTTTATGACTCCTGTGTGGAACGTTTTGACCTCTCTCACGCTTAATCTTATCAACATTAGTTGCAATGAACTCTGATAATTCATAAACAGCGCGAGCATATAAAGGTGAAGTGTTATAGCGCATGATGCTGTGGAAGTTATTTAAACCTACGGCATAGCCTGTAGTGCCATTTTCTAAAGCATAGGCAAATAATCTTACATTTTGGTTACGGCTAAGATTTACTTTAGTAGTAACGCCAGCTTTATATAATTCATCAACAGTTAAATTCCACTGTTTTTTCATTAAAGCTTCAACATTAGCGTTATGAACGTGGGCTGGGTAGTAAATGCCACGACCTTCTTGCCAGCCATGAACTTTAAAGTAGTTTGCAACAGATCCTATAGCATCAGTTTTATTTGTAAATAAATCAATGTGACCGTCTTGATCATAATCTACAGCAAACTCTAAGTATGAAGTTGGCATGAACTGACCTAAGCCCATCGCACCTGCGTATGAGCCTTTGATGTCATCATAGTTCCATTGTTGTTGCTCACATAAAGCTACAAAACGGGCAAACTCTTTAGAAAAATAAGCCTCACGCTTTGGAAAGTTAAAACCTAGTGTATATAAAGCATCTAGTACCTTCCATGAGCCCATGTTTTTACCAAAGAATGTCTCAACACCGATGATGGCACAAACAATTTCTGCTGGCACGCCAAACTCTTGTTGAGCCTTTAAAAAAGTTTGTTCATTTTCAAAGTAGAAATTAACCGCAGCTTTGATTCTTGAGGTAGTGATAAAGATCTTGCGGTACTGCCACCAAGGTTTAGCTTCACCTGGGCGGGTAATTGCATCAATAATTTTTTGTTGATAGGTTGCCTTAGATAAAGCATCTTGAATTGATTCAACACTTATGTGTGCGTAATTTGCTAGTTCATTTAAATTAGCCTGAGCTTTAGCAGTATTCAATGCAACAGTACTTAAAGTCAGACCTAAAGCTATGCTTAGTGCTTTTAAATTAAACATTATTGGTTATCCTTCTTAAAGAAACTGGTCTTCTTGTGGGTATGAATCGACATGATCATGCCAAAGCAAATAGTTAAAGTTACCATTGCCGTACCACCATAACTAATTAAAGGAAGTGGCACGCCCACTACAGGTAGAATGCCTGACACCATGCCGATGTTTACAAACACATAGAACATGAAGGTAAAGGTAAAACTACCGCATAAAATTCTTTCAAAGGCATCTTTGGTGTTTAAAGTAATTAACACGCATCTGCCAATAATAAAGCAATAAATTGCCATTAAAATTAAGAAACCAACTAGACCTGTTTCTTCAGATAAAACTGCAAAAATAAAGTCAGTGTGAGGCTCTGGTAAAAAGTCTAATTGGGATTGTGAGCCTTGAAGCCAGCCTTTACCAAACATGCCACCAGATCCAATGGCAATTTTTGATTGAATGATGTGATAGCCAGCGCCTAATGGATCAGAGCTTGGGTCAATTAAGGTAAAGACACGCTGTTTTTGATAATCATGGAGCACAAAGTTCCACATCAAAGGAATGGCACCGGCAGCAGCTCCTGCACCTGCTATAATCCACCACCAAGACAAGCCTGCTACAAAAATTGCAATTACACCAGCAACAGCAACTAAGGTAGCTGTACCTAAGTCTGGCTGCATTAAAATTAAAACTGTAGGACCACCTACAATCATAAATGCAAAAATAGTGCTTAAAAACTTAGGAGGCAGAGTAGATCTTGCTAAGAAAGTAGCCACAGTTAAAGGCATAACCACTTTAAAGATTTCAGAGGGCTGAATTCTGACAAAGCCTAGATTTAACCAACGCTGTGCACCTTTTGAAATATCACCAAAGAGCTCTACTAGGATTAACAGAATAATACCTATGATATAAAGATGGATAGATAGCTTGGAGTAAATTCTAGGTGGAATTTGCGCTACAACAATCATCAATAAGAAGGCACCACAGGTTCTAGTAATATGGCGAATTACCATATCAATTTCTTGACCTGAGGCTGAATAAAGCACAAATAACGAAAAACAAAGTGCTAAAAATAGGCCTAATAATAAAGGTACATCCACGTGATGACGGGTAAAAAAGGTACCTTGCACTTTATTCGTGTTAACTTGTCCTAAGGTGTTTTTATCAATATCATTCATTAACTTTAAAACCATTACTGTAAAACTACAGTGCCACCCATACCAAACTTAACTACCTCTGGATTTGGATCACCCATATAGCCGTTTGGATAGAGATCTAATAAATACTTATCAATCATGGCTCTGGCAACAGGAGCTGCTTTAGTAGAACCACCACCTTCGTTTTCAAGAATTACTGCAACAAGAATACGAGGATGTTTAAAAGGAGCATAAGCTACGAACAAAGCGTTATCACGATGCTCAACTTTAAGTCTGCTGGCGTTGTACTTCTCGCCTTGCTTAATAGATACCACCTGCGCAGTACCAGATTTACCTGCTGCTTTATACTTAGCACCAAAGAAAGCACGACGACCGGTGCCCTCTGGGCCATTTACCACTAAATACATACCGGTACGACAGGTTTCATAGTATTTTGGATCTTTAACCTTGAGCATATCTGGACTTTCTTTTTGCTCATAGTCTGACTCAAGACCGGTTACAGGATCAGTGTAGCTCTTAAGTAAATGTGGAGTTCTTGTTACGCCGTAATTTGCCAAAGTTGAGTGAGCCTTAGCTAGCTGCATTAAAGTAGATGTCCAATAACCTTGGCCAATACCAATAGGTACCGTGTCACCTAAATGCCATTGCTGTCTAAAACGATTTCTCTTCCAATCACGACTTGGGTTAATACCCATAGACTCTTCAGATAAATCAATACCTGTAGAACGACCAAAACCATAGCGGTCTAAATAATCGTGAATACGGTTAATACCAGCTCTATAGGCTAAATCATAAAAGTAGGTGTCAGCAGAGATTTCAATTGCTCTGTATAAGTCCATCCAACCATGACCCCAAGCTCTCCAATCACGGAATTGGTGAGTTGAACCTGGAATTTTAAAGTATGGAGGTCCAAAGAAGGAGCCGTTTGCGGTAATTAAGCCCTCATTTAAGCCCATTACACACATAAGTGGCTTTACAGTAGAAGCAGGAGCATAACCACCTTGGGTCGCACGGTTAATTAGAGGATGGCCTGGGTTATTTAATAAACGGCTATACTCTCCTGATCTAATACCACGCACGAAAGGATTTGGATCATAGCTTGGGTTTGAGTACATAGCTAAGATCTCGCCATTAGATGGATCGATTGCAACTACCGCACCTTTCATCTTGCCAAAGATTTCTTGAGCGTAGTACTGAAGACGAATATCAATAGTTAAGGTTAAATCTTTACCAGGCTCTGGTGGTTCATAATTTAAGGTACGAACTACCTGGCCATGTGAGTTAACTTCAACCTTAGAAGATCCGGTGACACCATGTAAGTAGTCTTCATAGAACTTTTCAATGCCAAGTTTACCAATTTCAGTTGAGCCTTCGTAATTATCAATCTTGCCCTCAGCTTGCAGTTTTTTCACGTCATTTTGATTGATGCGTGATACATAGCCTGTAGCATGGGTGGTGATATCAGCAAAAGGATAGTAGCGCTTTAAGTTGGCGACAACTTGAGCATTAGGGAAGCGATAAGAGTTAACTGCAAAGGTTGCAATTTGCTCTTCAGATAAGAAGTTTGATAATTCAACGCCTGAAAATCTCTTACGAGTGCGAGACTCAGCTAAAAGACGCTTAATATCCTTCTCGCCTAAAGCAAGGGATAAGAGGTCATTTAACTTACGGATAGTATCTTCAGTTTTTATAAGTTTATTTGGGAATATAACTAAGTGATAAACAGGGGTGTTTTCTGCTAGTACTACCTTGTTTCTATCGTAAATAATGCCACGAGGAGGTACGACAGGGACGACCTTAATGCGGTTTTCATTAGATCTAGTTTGATAATCTTGATAAGAGATGATCTGTAGGTAATAGAGGTTGCAAAAAAGCACAATCACCATAAAAATGGCGATGCCTACACAGATCACAATGCGCGATCTAAATACGTTGATAGCATATTCTTCATTTTGTTTTTCTTTGCTTTTTGAAGAATTCTGCTTTTGATTTTTAGTATTAAAAAGCGGTTTTTCTTTACGCTTTTTCTGTTTATTAAAAAACAACTTGTAACTCGGTTCTTTTGGTAATTTTTTAATGTAAATTCTTTGCTTTTTTAATGCCGATATTTTACCGTTAATTGCTTAAATTCACCTGTATTTTTATGATTTTAATCGTAAATATTTAAGCAAAGTCACGTGTGCTAAGCACGGTGGTATGGCAAGTTAGCAAAAATACTATAACCTCTATAAATAGTCTCAGCTAAAAAGACTCTTACAAGAGGATGTGGCAAGGTAAGTTTAGATAAAGACCAAAGTTCATTAGCTTTGTTGCGCACTTCATCTGTAAGGCCATTAGGACCACCTACAATCAGTACTACATCCATACCAAGGTTTTGCCATTTACCGACTTTATCGCCCATCTCAAGGGAAGTGTATTGTTTGCCTCGCTCATCTAAAGCTACGATATAAGCTTTTTTAGGCAAAGCCTCTAGAATAAGCTTAGCCTCTTGCTCTTTAGCTTTATTATCAGAGTTTTTGCCGTTTCTTTTAACAGGAGGAATTTCCTCTAAAACTAGCTTCATCTCTGGAGGGAAACGCTTTTGATAGTCAGTAAAAGCTTCAGTTACCCAAGATGGCATCTTAGTGCCAACAGCTAATAATATGATCTTCATGAAACTTAAGCAGCGTCTGTACCTGCGGCCATGCACTTATAAAGATCGTCTAGCTCATAGCGCTCACGAACTTCTTGTTGCATGATATGAACCATCACGGTACCAGTGTCGACAATTACCCATTCGCCTAATTGCTCGCCAGATACTCTAATCTGTTTTAGGCCATCTTTATATAAATTATCAACTAAACGCTGAGCTATAGCACTTACATGACGGTTTGAAGTGCCAGTACAAATTAACATGTTATCTGCAATAGATGATTGATGATTTAAGTCAATGTTGATTAAATCATGAGCTTTAGCATCATCTAAGGTTTTAGTAATTTTTTCTAATAAAACTGAAAGTTCCACTATTAAATCCGAATAATTCTGTAATTTAGATTGTGTTGTAAAGTTTTTTACTTTGTATGTATGCAATGACTTTTGGATCTAAATAGTCACGTACATACTTAAATTCGT
Organism: uncultured Succinatimonas sp.; assembly: GCA_900316375.1. Taxonomy (GTDB): domain Bacteria; phylum Pseudomonadota; class Gammaproteobacteria; order Enterobacterales; family Succinivibrionaceae; genus Succinivibrio. Next base: position 10,601 of record ONCS01000116.1, read on the forward strand.
TTAGGTGTTCAAAAATATTGGCATCAAGACCGTATTTTTGATAAAAATTAAAAAATTCTGTGCGTATTTTACTAGAACTTACGCCTTTAAAGCATTTTTTTAGCAAAATACAGTAATTTTTTGTGTCAAAGATCCTTTCTTGAAAATCACTTTGTAAATAGCTTAATTGATTTTCTTGCAAAAAGTCATTTACAGGAGCGTTGTTATCATCAAGAGAGTACCCATCACGACCTACTACCACAAGATTAGTAAGCTTAATTAGCTCTAAGCCTTTAAACCATTTATCTAAATAGTTTAGTGAATCCATGCCCATGCAAAAGTAAAGTTTGTCATGTGGATAAATTTCATTGAGCATAGTTAAAGTGTTAAAGCTGTAATGCTTAACACTTTCATCTTTTTCAAGTTCACTTATTTCAAAGATTGAATTGTCAAACACCGCCTGTAACATCCTAACTCGGTCATCAAAGCTTATCTGACAGGTATTTTTGTGTGGAGGCAGACCATTTGGCAAAATTAAAATTTTATCAAGACGAAGCTCATCTTTTACATATTTAGCAATGGCTACATGCTCATTGTGCACAGGATTAAATGAGCCACCTAAAATTCCAATTCTCATAGTTAACAGAAAATCTATAGAGGCTTTAAATCTCTTACTTGTTTATAACAAGTAGAGACCGCCATATTTTGTAGGGCAATTAAGGCTTTGCGTTGGTCAAAGTTTTGTAGTGCAGTTGAAGCATTGTTAAGCTCACTTACTAAATAATCGTAAAAGTCCATTGGCATGTTTTGCGCAGCAAAGATCACCATCTTTTGAGAGTCATCATCAAAGAGACGGTATTGTCTAAAAAATGGGAAACGAACTTTAAAATTAGTAAATAAGTCGCGTCTACCGCGAGCATTATCAATTGCTTGAAGCACTCTATCAAAGTGGCTTACGATATTTGATAAGATAGTACTTAAATTAGAACTAGTAGCACAAAGGGATGACAAGATATTTAAAGCTCTTAAGGTATCAGGCTTTAAAACTGCAAAGGTAAACTCATTTTCATCAAAACGGCTATTTTGACTTAGGTATTTATTTACAAGCTCAGAGTTGATAATTTGGACATTGGTAGTAGTTTTGACAAGCAATAAAAACTGATCAACTGCCACAAGGTTTCCTTCAGTTCGCATGGCTAGAGTTTGCAGTGCATCTTGCTCTAGAGTTAATTGGTACTTTCTTTGAGCAGTATTTAAAATCCACTGTGGGAAAGCTTCTCCTACCGGAATATCCATGATCTCAAGTATGCCACCAATACCTTTAATATTAGCAATGACATCTTTAGCATCATCTTTTTTAGAAAGGTTATCTTTAAAGGTAGTAGCAGGGGCGACTTTATTGTAGCTTTTAGCAATGGCATCAATTTCAATTACGATTACTACACCTTCACGGTGACGTTTTGCAATTAACTGCAGTACTTGTACAGCGATGGCGTTAAGCTCACCTTTGGTGATATTTAAATAGATCTTAATAATTCTGTCGCCACCGAAAAGACCTGGGTCAATAAGCTCATTTTCAAGTTTTGCTAAATTAGCTGTAGCACCTGTTGAAAAGTCAGATCCTGTAAAGATCATAAATGTAGCGTCAGGCATTTGAGCGCGAGCTTTAGCAATAACTTCACTGCTTTTTTCATTTTTCAAAAAAGGATCATCACAAGAGAAGATATAAACAGGGGCTAGCGACATTTTCAAAGACCTTTAACTAAACAATGGGCACATTATAGCCGATTTTTGATTTTGATGTTTTGTAAGACAACGACCGACGCTTTTTTGAAAGGTAGTGCGCATTTCTTGAATTGATTAACACTTTTACAAATAAGTGCGCTCTATTTTAGTGATCGCTTTGACATTGTGCGATTAATCATAAGAGAAAATATGAAGTAGCTATTATAATTTGAAGTAAAGTTTTATAAATTTGTTAATACTATAACTATAAAAACAAAAAACTACACTTTTTTTTGGGATCATCAGATGATACAAAATCTAAAGACATACCAAGTTGTCTTGTTTGTCCTTGCAAATATTGTCTTAAACCTTTTAGGAAAGCTCTTATCTACCTACTTAACTTTGCCTATGTGGCTAGATAGTGTGGGCACTATCATCACCTCATACGTCTTAGGCCCAATTTGTGGCATGATGGTTGGTCTGTCCTTAAAACTTACCTATAGCTTAATCTATAACCCAAGTGAAGTAGCTTTTGGTATTGTCTCTATCGGTATTGCAGTAATTACCGGTATTGCAGCTAGAAGACATTGGTTTAAAGATCTCTTTGGAGCCATGACCTTAGCCTTTTCTTTAACCTTAGTATGTACCCTTATGGGCACTCCTCTTTGCTATTTATATTTTGGTGGTTTTAATGGCAATATTTGGGGCGATGGCGTAACTAATATGCTCCTCTCTTGGGGATTTAAAGATATATTTGCCTTTATCGCTGGTAACTTCAGTTTAGAATTTGTGGATAAAGTAGTTACAGTTTTAATTGCGTTCTATGTTTTAAAAAGATCAGTTTTCTACAGTAAACTCCCACAGATTAACAAGCGCAACAAGTTGTTCTTCATGGTGCTACTTTTAGCTAGTGTCATGGCAACAACCAATTCAGCTAATGCTGCTGAAACAAGTACCGAAGAAAATGCCCAATATTCATACGTGCAGACTATTTATGATGGCTCAAATGGCTTACCAGGTGGTACAGCTAATGCCATTACTCAAACTGGTAGTGGTATTTTGTGGGTAGGTACTTATGGTGGTCTTTATCGCTACAATGGCCATCAATTTAGACTCATGAGTGAGTTTGAGCCTGTAAAAATGTTACAGCTTTATACACAGATGAAGAAGGTCGTTTGTGGATTGGTACTAACGACAATGGTCTATCTATCGCCATTGATGAAAAAATAGTTAATACCATCAATAAAGACAGTGGTCTTCCTACAAATACTGTAAGAGCTATCACTCGATCCTCAGACGGTGGTTTCTACATTGGAACGACCGGCGCTTTATCTTTAATTCGTATGCCAAACGGTGTCCGTGTTGAGAAAACCTTTAAAGATGTTTTCTATGTCATCTCTTTAGATTCCGACAGAAAAGGTAATGTAGCAGCGGTAACGAATGATGGCTCACTTTATATTCTGCGTGATGAAAAAGTAGTTACCAAAATGGCCCCTAATCTAGGTGGTGGTTATACCTGTGTTAAGTTTGATGATAAAGGTTATTTATACACCGGTACTTCAGGTAACTTAATTTTGCAGTACTCACTTAAAGATAATGAGTTAGATGTCGAAGGTGGTTATAACACAGGCCACTTAGCCTTTATTAAAGCCTTAAACTTTTCAGACAATGGCAATTTATTTGTGTGTGCTGATAATGGTATTGGCTATGTCGATCCACATGAGCACTTTACAGAGATTGCCGTAAAAGGCTTTAATAGTTCTGTTGACAATATGACTATTGATTACCAAGGTAACCATTGGTTTACCTCATCTCGCTTTGGCCTTTTAAGATTATGTAAGTCAATTTTCACAGATATTTACCACAAAGCTGATCTTGATCCACAAGTTGTTAATGCAGTAGGTAGATACGAAGGCATTATTTATTGTGGTACTGATGTAGGTTTGGATTTAATTGATGAGAAAACCGGTAGAAAGATCATCAATTACATTACAGAAAAACTCCATGGTATCCGTATTCGTGGATTCTTACACGATAGCCATGGTAACTTTTGGATCTGCACCTATGGCCAAGGCTTATACGAGATCTCAAAGGACAATCACTTAAAGCATTATGATACTTTCAGTAGCTTAAACGGTAATAAGTTAAGAACGGCTAAAGAGCTTAAAGATGGTTCTATCTTAGTTGCCGGTAACAATGGCGTTAATATCATTAAAAATGAGCGCGTGGTAGTAGGCGTAGGGCGTGAACAAGGCTTAAATAACACTGTAGTTTTAACCACTTTAGAACTATCTGATGGTGCAATTTTAGCAGGTACTGATGGTGGTGGCTTAGCTCGTATTGAAGATGGCAAAGTAGTTCGTACCTACGATAAAAAAGATGGTTTAAGCTCTGAAGTTATTATTAGACTTATCAAAGATAAAGAAGGCGAGGGTATCTTTGTTGTAACCTCAAATGCTCTTTGCTACATGTCAGATGAAAAGGGCAGTAACTTTAGAATTTTAGATAATTTCCCTTACTTTGATAACTACGATATCGTACAAGCTGACAATGGTAAGCTCTTTGTTTTAAGTTCAGCCGGTATCTACGTAACTGACAGATTACCATTAGTTAATGGCTTAAAAGTAGAATATTCCTTACTTGATGCTCAATCTGGTCTTCAAAAGCATTTAACTGCTAATGCTCATGATTTTATTGATGAGAACAATAACATCTACCTAGCTACCACTGGTGGTGTTATGACCATGAATTTAAAACAATACAACATTGATATTCGCTCATATCGTATGCAAGTTAACAGAATGCTTGTAGATGGCGTGGTTTATCCTGTTGATAGAGAGGTGGTAACACCACTTCCAAAAGGTGCTAAACGCATTGAAATCATCCCTGAGGTCATTAACTATTCTTTAAATGATCCTTTAGTGAGTGTGCAACTTGTAGGTTTTGATAATGAACCTAAAGTGATGACCTCAAAAGAGCTGACAAGCCAAATCTATACTAACTTGCCTGTAGGTGATTACACCTTCCATGTGTCAATTTTTGATGGTCAGTCAGGCACAGTTTTAGCTAAAGGTAATTTCCCAATTCAAAAAGAGCGCGAAATCTATGATAACTGGTGGTTTAAGCTCTATGTTGTCTTAGTCTTTGCCGCAGCAATTTTCTATATGGCTTGGTGGTCATTTAGAATGCATATTCAGCAATTTATTGCGATGCAAAAGAAGAGTTTGGCCTTTGCAAGAAAACAAATTGAGTTAGGTGAAGAAACTGTTATGACCATTGCACGTACTGTGGATGCTAAGGATTCAAATACTTCTCAGCACTCTCTACGTGTTTCTCAATACTCAGTGATGATTGCAAGAAAGCTTGGCTTTAATGAAAAGCAAATTGAAGAGTTAAGACAAACTGCACTCTTACACGACATCGGTAAAATTGGTATTCCTGATAGAGTATTAAATAAACCAGGTCGCTTAACAGATGAGGAGTTTGAGTTAATGAAATCTCATGTGGTAAGAGGCTCTGAGATCTTAAAGAAATTTACTGTGGTCAAGAATGTTTATGAAGGTGCTTTATACCATCATGAGCGTTGGGATGGTCGAGGGTATGTTCACGGCTTAAAAGGAGAAGAGATCCCATTAAATGCTCGTATCATTGGTGTTGCAGATGCCTTTGATGCGATGACAGCAAACCGTGTTTACAGAAATCAGTTAAACTTTGATTTCGTAGTTGATGAAATTAAAAAGTGCAGCGGCACGCAATTTGATCCACGTATGGCAAAAGCTCTACTTGAGTGTATTGATGACGGCTGGATTAATATCGATGAGCTTTACCATAAGAACCTAGCACGTATCAAAGCTCAAGATGAAAGACTAGCTAAAGAGGCTTTAGCTGAGCAAAGAGCTAAAGATAACCCTGCGCTTGCTGCTGTTTTAAATGCTGATGCTCAAGTTGCACCACTTAAGAGATAAGGAAGAGCATAGTATGTTTAGAATTTATAAAATTACCTTCTTTACTGTGCTTATCTCAGTAATTTGCATGATTTCTTTTAATGTCTTGCTTTTAAAAGATCATGATAAAGATAACACCTTAAAAATTGGCTTTGTCTATGTAGGCGATGCCTCAAATATCTACTCAACTAACTTTATTAAAGTACAAAATAAAATTGATAGTATGTACGGCGATAAGGTTGTGGTATCTGCTAAATACAATGTAGCTGAAGGCACTGAAAGAAAGTATATAAGTGAGCTAATTGATGAAGGTTGTGAAATGATCTTCTCAACTAGCTATGGTTACCAAGATGTCACCAAGGAATTAGCTCAAAAATACCCTGATATTCAATTTATTATGGCAACTGGTGCTAATTCTCAAAAAAAGCCAATTTTAAAAAATTACCATACTTTTATGGGGGCAATTTACCAAGGAAGATATATCTCAGGTGTAATTGCTGGCATGAAGCTCTTTGAACTTTTACAAAGCCATAAAATCACTAAAGAGCAAGCTAAGATTGGTTATGTAGCAGCTTTCCCATATGCTGAGGTGGTCTCAGGTTATACTGCATTTTTAATGGGTATTCACTCCATTGTCCCTGGCGTTAAAATGCATGTGCGCTACACTCACTCTTGGGATAGCTTTTACTTAGATAAAATGGCCGCAGAAGAGCTCATTAAAGAAGGCTGTGTGATGATCTCACAGCACTCAGATACTTCTGGCGCTGCTGTTGCTTGTGAAAAGACTTCAGCTAAAACTCCAATTTATCTAGTCTCCTACAATAAGAGTATGTCTGATATTGCTCCTACTACTTATATTACAGGCTCAAAGATTAACTGGGAGCCTTATATGCTACAAGCAGTTGAAGCTGTATTAAAAGGCAAGCAGATTGAAAGCTATGTTAAAGGTACAGTCAACGGTCGTGATATTTGTGGTGGCTTTAAAGAAGACTGGATCAGAATGCTTGATTTAAATGAGTTGACAGCTCCTCAAGGTGCGCAATCTCAAATCGACTCTTTAATTTCAAGATTTAAAAATGGCACAGTTGAAGTCTTTAAAGGTAATTATCAAGGTGTAAATCCATTTGATGCTAACGACACTATCGATCTCAACAAAGGCTATGTGGAGAATAAATACCGTTCAGCTCCAAGTTTTAATTACATCTTAAAAGACTACGTGATCATCGATAACAAGTAGTAGCCACAGTTTCCCCTCCCCTAAATTAAGCTTAAGGCATGTTTTACAATCTCTAAACCATGCCTTAATTCGTCTTCACTTTTAGCCGTGGTTAAAGCAAGTCTTATATATTTCTTCTCGTTTTGTGGGCCTACTTTAAATCTATCGCCATGATAGACTCTAACTCCTTTCTCAAGTAAGTAATTTTCTAAACTGTTAGCATCTAAACTACTTTCAATGCCAAGCCAGCGGTACATGCTGACAGGACAATAATTGTTAGGATCTTTGCCAAAAATTAAGTTAAAGATCTCGTTTCTTTTAATGGTTCTTTGAATTTTAGCTTTAAGAATTTTTAAGGCAATTCCATCGTTAATCATAGTGGTGATGATCTCGGCATCAAGTGCGGTAGTTTTTACATTAAGGTTGAATAAACCATTTTCAATAGTGCTTTTAAGCCTTGGTGGATAGCACATGTAGGCAATTCTAAGACCTGAGCAGATAGGTTTAGAGGTGCCACTTATATACACGGTATGATTAGGTGCGTATCTTTGAATTGGTCCTTCATAGCTTTTAACTACACTTGCAGTAAAGAAAGCGTTGATGTCATCTTCAATTAAGAGAATGTTGTTATCGACAATCACGCGAGCTAGCTCTTGCTTGCGCTTTTCACTTATCATTAAAGTTGTTGGATTACCACAGCTTGGATTTAGGTAAACACCTTGAATGCCTTGCTGTAAATGCTTAGAGAGCAGATCATAAGGACTCATACCTTCTTGATCAAAACTAATCGGTACTAAGCGCAATTTAGATAGTCTTGCTATTTCTATAAAATTAATAAAAGCATGGGTATCTACAGCAATTCTATCTCCTGCTTTAAATAAGGATAAGAGGCTAATCGTAATTGCATTGTGCGTGCCTTGAGTAATACACATATTCTCCTTTTGAGCACTTACGTTAATCTTTGATAGCCACTTAATAGCAGTTTCTTTTTGATGAGGCATACCCGTGGGATTTGAATAGTCTAAAAGCATTGGCATTTGAGGATTTTTCAAAACCTCAGCTACAGCCTCTTTGACATACGAATTGGTATCTTCAACAAAGCTTACAAAGCCTAAATCTATTTCCTCGTGTTTGAGCTCATCATTGCCAAGTGAAATTGACTGATGCTTATTTCCAGCAACAAAAGTACCACTGCCTTCTACAGTAGTCAGCACTCCCTTTAAAGTCAGAATCTTATAAGCACGAGTTATTGTCGTGAAGTTTAACTCTAGAAAGTCTGCAAGCTGTCTTTGCGGTGGCATCTTAGTGCCTGCTGACAAAATCCCACTTTCAATATCCTCTTCGACCATATCCGCAATTGATTGATAGTAAGGTTTAGTAAGTCTTTCCTTTTGTGGCTTCCAAGTAAGCGACATTGCAAGTAGGGGATTGAGCGTCATATGAACCTCAAGATAAATTGTAATACATACAATTTTCTTCTTGATTGTATGGAAAAGCAAGCCTATTTTATTTAATACACTAAAGGAGCTTAAAGATGTCTCTCAATTGTAATGAATTAAAAATTTCTGCAAAGTCCGCTTTTGAATTTACCTTATCGGTATTTACAGGCTTTTGGTTTATAGGTTTGGCCTATGGTATTTATATGCAGGTAGAAGGCTTTAGTTTTATCTACCCTATGTTAATGTCTGCCTGTATATTTGGTGGTTCATTAGAGTTTGTAACCGTTGGTATGCTCTTATCTCCATTTGCACCAATTCAGTCTTTGATCATGGCGCTTTTAATTCAAGCAAGACATCTTTTCTACGGTATTTCTATGCTTGATAAGTACAAGAACATGGGACTTAAAAAGCCTTTTTTAATCTTCATGATGTGTGATGAGACCTTTGCAATTAACTATTCAGCTAAGATCCCAGGCTACGTGGATAGAGGTTATTTCATGCTCTTTGTCTCTATCTTTAACTACTTATATTGGTTTACAGGTGCGACCATGGGTGGCTTATTAGGTCCTCTTATCTCCTTTGAAACTCATGGTTTGGAATTTGTGATGACCGCGATGTTTGTGGTTATTTTCTTAGAAAACTTCTTACAGGAAAAATCTCATGTAAGCTCATATTTAGGTTTTGTTGCAGGAATTACCATGTTAGTTACCTTTGGCAAGGATAACTTTATGATCCCAACTATGCTTACTATCTTAATTGTCTTAACCGTATTTAAAAATAAACTTCAAAAGAGAGTTGCCTAATGACACTTACTCAAGAGATCATCACTATTTCGATGTGTGTACTTGCAACTGTTAGTACTAGAGCGCTGCCTTTTATCCTCTTTTCATCTAAAAGGCCAACCCCTAAATACATTCAATATTTAGGTAAGGCTCTGCCAGGTGCGGTCTTTGCTATGTTAATTGTGTATTGCTTAAAAGGCGTGGATGTAACCCAAGGTAGCCATGGTATACCTGAGGCAATTGCAATTGCAGTGACCGTAGTAGTGCACCTAATCAAAAGACATATGTTAATTTCAATGGCGGTAGGTACTGCTTGCTATATGGTGCTTGTGCAGTTTATCTTTTAGATTAGATTTTTAGATGCTTAGTTTTATGAGAAGTTGTAGATAAGATAAGTATTAAATTGCAGATAAACAAAAGGTCGCTTTCGCGACCTTCTTACTAATTATCATTTGCTTGAACAGGATCTTTAATAAATCCTTCTTCAGAGACACTATCAGGTGCTTGGTGCACAATCTTAGGTTCTGTTTTAGGTAAGTTGTAGGTCTTATTAGCATTTAAGATCTTCATACCATTGTTAAGCTCACTTAAGCTTACAGATTTAGCATTGTCCTTTTCAATACTATCTTGAGCTTTTAGAGCATCAATTAAAGTCATAGAGCCTTGGTTATCAATTAAGATGTCGTTGTTGTTCTCATCTTTTGCTAAAAGCAATTGCGCAGGAACTGAGGCTGGTACACTAGGATCGGTTTGCTTGCCTAGATAACCAATTCTATTGATCATCTGATCTGATAACTCTTCATA
>ONCS01000147.1 GCA_900316375.1 uncultured Succinatimonas sp.
CATGGTATGTCAAATTCCTAAGAAGATCCAAGAAGTGCTAACTGCTATTGGCGTGGACGTGCTACGTAAAATTTAGAGTTTCTGTGTAATAAAGCAATTTCCTCATCTTCAACCTTAGTTAACTCTTCTTTAGATAGAAGGTTCTTGTTAAATAGGTTACGAGCATTGATAACTTTCTCAGTTCTTAAAAATGAACCTACATGATCGGCTCTAAATGGAGGGAGAATATGTGCCATGTCTTACCTCAAAATTATTATTATCGAAAATAGTGTGAAATTTTTGTGCTTTGTATTTTGCAAAAATTAACTGATATTTGCTAATACTTAATTTTAATAGTCAGATATAGTTATTAACTATAATTGTGCAAAATTAGATTTAAAAGCCTTTTAAATCTCAAAAAGATCATCAATCCCGATTAAAGTGACATGATTTGCATGAGATTTTTTGACGACATTATCACTAAAAGAGGACTTTGAAAAAGCGTAATAATAAACCTTGGCATTTTTTGCAATCAGATCTTTTCTACTTAACATGTTTTCAAAATCTTCATTAGAAAATGGTTCATTTTTAAATTTGCACTCACAGATAATGTAATTTTCTTCTTTACTATCGCAAAGAGCTATATCAATGTCATCTTGACATTTACGTATAGGATTATTTCCCCACCATCTACCAATTTTGGTAGGCATAAAGGGGAGCTTTTTCGCCCTAGCAAGTCGCACAATATATTGTGTACAGATCTTCTCAAAGATATGACCTACATAGGTATTGATAAGATTAGGTTCAAAGATCTCATCAGTTACGACATCTTCTCCTAAAAGATCGATAGCAGAGCGTCTTGGAACTATAAAGTGATAAACAAAATTAAATAGGTTATCGCTTATAGTGTAGAGCCCTTTTTTTGAGTTTTCACTATCTTTAAAAGGAATAGTCTTATGGATTAACCTTAATGTTTTTAAAACTGATAAGTACTTATTGCAAGTTGTGGACTCAAGATGCGCTTTAAGGCTAATGTCATTTAGTTTGGAAGCTCCTGTTGCAATTGCACCTAAAATAGTAGAGTAGGTTGCAATGTCCTTAAGCTCCATTTTTAAAAGAAGCTGTGGTTCAATATTTAAAAATACATCATTCGATACAATTTTATCTTTGACGTTTTCTTTTAGACTTATGCCATCATCAAATTGTTGTAAGTATTTAGGAATGCCTCCTAAAATTGCATATGATAGGAGTTTGTCTAAATTTGAATATTCAGGTAAAAAATTAGCACTATCAAAATAATCAAACTCTTTTAATTCAAGCACATTTGTACATCTTCCATAAAGCGGACTTTTGTAGCCCATTACCTCATTTTCCATAAAGCTAATACTTGAGCCACAGATAATGAGGAGGATGTTTTGGTGTTGCATCTTATGATCAATTAAGTGTTGCAAAATGCTTTTCACAGTTGGATTTTCTTTTGCAATAAAGGGAAATTCATCAATAATGATGATTTCTTTATGCTCATTGGTTGAGTGATTAGATATGTATTCAAAAGCATCTTGCCAAGAATTAAAACTAAAACCAGTTTCTTTAAAATGCTTTTGGATCTCTTTTGTAAATTGCTCTAAGTTAAAGGCGTCATTTTGCTCTTGAGCTGAATAGAAAAGCACATTTTTATCTTTTGCAAACTCAGTTAGAAGGGTAGTTTTACCAATGCGACGTCTGCCAAATAGCACTAAGAATTCAAATTTTGAGCTATTTTTTAACTTCTCTAAAAGTGCTAATTCTTTTTCGCGACCGATAAACATGATAAGCCTCGTGCTAATAAAATATTATTTTATACTTTAAAGTATAATACTTTAAAGTATAAAAATCAAAATTAAAACTGATCATAGATACTTAAACTCAATTTAATTATTTTGTGAGCTAAATTTCACTTTCAAAATGCTAATCTTTACTGTTTAAATAAGGTATAATTTGCACAATTCACAACCTATATACAGGATCAATTTAAATGTACATGACAACTGATCAAATACGTACTGCGTATTTGAAATTCTTTGAGGAAAACGGACACACTATCGTTCGTTCAAGCTCTTTAGTTCCTTACAATGATCCAACCTTGCTATTTACTAATGCAGGTATGAATCAGTTCAAGGATATTTACCTAGGTAAAGAGAAGCGCTCATATGTACGCGCAACTACCGCTCAAAAGTGCGTTCGTGCAGGCGGTAAGCAAAATGATTTAGATAACGTAGGTTACACCGCTCGTCACCACACCTTCTTTGAGATGTTAGGTAACTTCAGTTTTGGTGACTACTTTAAGAAAGAAGCAATTGCATTTGCTTGGAAATTATTAACCGAAGTTTACAAGTTACCAAAAGAGTCTTTAATGGTAACTGTATACGAGAAGGATGACGAAGCTTACGATATTTGGAATAAGCAAATTGGTCTTCCTCCTGAGAAGATTGTTCGCATTGGCGATAACAAGGGCGGTCTATATGAGTCAGATAACTTCTGGCAGATGGGCGACACTGGTCCTTGTGGTCCTTGCTCTGAGATCTTCTACGATCACGGTGAAGATGTTCAAGGCGGCCCTCCAGGCTCACCTGATGAAGACGGTGATAGATTCATTGAGATCTGGAACATCGTGTTCATGCAGTACAACCGTAAGATTGACGGTACCTTCGAGAAATTAGCAAAACCTATGATCGATAACGGTCTAGGTCTAGAGCGTATCGCAGCTGTACTACAGGGCGTTCACTCAAACTATGAGATTGATTTATTCGTTGAGCTTGAAAAAGCAGCAGCTGCTGTTTTAGGCGTAACTGATTTACAGTCTAAGTCATTACGCGTAATTGCTGACCACATCCGTTCATGCTCATTCTTAATTGCTGATGGCGTATTACCTTCAAACGAAGGTCGTGGCTATGTACTACGTCGTATTATCCGTCGTGCTGTACGTCACGGTCGTCTATTAGGCGCTAAAGATGTATTCTTCTACAAGTTAGTTGATAAGTTAGCACAGCTTATGGGTAATGCTTATCCTGAGCTTGTTGAGCAAAAAGCTCTAATCGAGCGTACCTTAAAGAAAGAAGAAGAGCAGTTCTTAAAGACTTTAGATAGAGGTCTTGCTTTACTTGAGCAAGAGCTTGTAAAACTAGGTGATTCAAAGACCTTCCCAGGCGACGTTGCTTTCAAGTTATATGATACCTATGGTTTCCCTGCTGACTTAACTCAAGACGTGGTTCGTGACCGTGGTTATGTTGTTGATCAAGAAGGTTTTGATAAGTGCATGGCTGAGCAAAAGGCTCGTGCAAAATCAGCTTCAACCTTCGGTATCGATTACAACAAAGAACTTAAGATCACTGAAAACACTGAGTTCTTAGGTTATAACTCATTATCAGCTGATGCTAAGATCACTCACATCTTCAAAGATGGTGTTGAAGTTGATTCAATTGCAACTGATGAGCAGGCTGTAATTGTTCTAGATAAGACTCCATTCTATGGTGAGATGGGCGGTCAGGTAGGCGATAAGGGCGTAATTACCATCGGTGAGAATGCTCGTTTCATCGTTGAAGACACAAAGCATGCTGCTAAAGCTACCATCCACGTAGGTCGTGTTGATATTGGTGAGTTTGATAAGGGCGCAACTGTTGTTGCAACCGTTGACAAGTCAATCCGTGCTGAGATTGCAAAACACCACAGTGCAACTCACTTATTAGATGCTGCTCTTCGTCAAGTAGTAGGTGACAGCGTAGCTCAGAAGGGCTCTTACGTTGATAATAACCGTCTACGTTTTGACTACTCTCACTCACAGCCATTAACTCTAGCAGAGCGCCGTGCTGTAACTGATTTAGTAAATCAAAAGATCCAAGAGAACCTTAAGGTTGAGACTAATGTAATGGATCTTGATGAGGCTAAAAAGTCAGGTGCTATTGCTCTATTTGATGAAAAGTACGAGGACAAGGTTCGCGTAGTTTCAATGGGCGATTTCTCTAAAGAGTTATGTGGTGGTACCCACACTGTAGATACAGGTGATCTAGGTGCATTTGTACTTCTATCAGATGAGTCAATTGCATCAGGTGTTCGTCGTATCGAAGCTTTAGTAGGTCACGCAGCTGTTGAGTACTTAGATGACTTATACAATGAAGTAGGTCAGGCTAAGGCTCTATTAAAGGTCGGTGGCAATGCTACCTTAGCAACTAAAGCAGAAGCTGTTTTAGATCATGCTAAGAGCTTAGAGAAAGAAAACGAGCAATTAAAAGAGAAGATTGTAGCTTTAGAGTCAGCAGCTTTAGTTGCTAAAGCACACGAAGTTAAGGGCGTAACTGTAGTATCTGCTAAGATTGCAAACTACGATGCTAAGGCTTTACGTGTAGCTGTAGATAATCTAAAGTGCCGCTTTGAAAGCTCAGTTATCGTCTTAGGTTCTGTATCTGAGGATAACAAGGTAAGCTTAATTGCAGCTGTTTCTAAAGATCTAGTATCAAAGGTTAAAGCTGGCGATCTAGTTCGTGAAATTGCTTCATACGTTGGCGGTAAAGGTGGCGGTCGTCCTGATATGGCTCAAGCAGGTGGTACTAACCCTGAGGGCTTAGACAAGGCAATTGCTGCTGTTGACTCATTAGTAAGTGAGCGCGTTTAATACCTATGTTAGTAATATCACAGAAACTTGGCGATGAAATTAAACTAGGTAGTGATATTACTATTAGGGTATTAGATATTAAGGCTGGTAAGGTGCGTTTAGGTATTGAAGCTCCTCGTGAGGTTTCAATACAAAGACAATCAAACCAGCCTTTTAATTTGCAAAATAGTTCTGATCAAAAAGGCTTAAATAAGCCAAAGCTTGATTCTAGCGAAAAATAGCTAAAAAAGTTCTTGACTTTAAAGACCTAAAATCGGATACTATGTCACGCTTAATTTTCAGCGGATAGATGACCGAGAGGCTGAAGGTACTCCCCTGCTAAGGGAGCATACGACTATAAAGGTTGTATCGAGGGTTCGAATC
>ONCS01000121.1 GCA_900316375.1 uncultured Succinatimonas sp.
GCTGGTGATGACATCGTCAAAACCATTATTAAAGACTATATCATTGCTCAAATTATCAATAATAATCCAAAAATTAATTTCTCTGCAGTATTTGGAGCAGCATCTGGTGATGATGTTGCTGCTAAAAATGCGCGTGTACAAGCTTTAGAACAAGTCTTTACAAAAATTGCTTACAGACTAATAAAACGTTTAGAGCAATTGTCATTACTAAAACGTGGAACTACAAATGTCATAGCTTCAGGATCTGTTGTTGATTTTGTTGCTTCAAATGATCAATGTGAAAAACTTGATAATGCTTTAAAAGATCATGGCTTTGTAAAAGTTCAAAATGAGTCTGATATTGATGATGAAGTAATCGACTTTATCAATCAAGGCGTAAGACAGACTAGTAGTGATAAAGAGTTTGATATAACTCAAGTTCAATTAAGTTTTGATATTTACAGATTGAATCAAGATATAGCTGAAGGCGATAGATTCAGAAATGTATCTAACAATTTAAATTCCCTTGTTGCTATAGTAAATGCTTATGCTTGTGATGTTCTTCTTTTAAACGGAGGTCCTACCAAGATCCCTGGTATTAGAAGATTTATTGAAAAGAAATCATTCTTAAACCCTTACCGCATTATTTCAATGCATAACTATCGTTGCTTTGAAAATTGGTATCCAAATACTTTAACAGAGTCTGGCAAAATTGGTGATACTAAGACCACTGTCGTAGTAGGTGCACTGTTGTGTTATATCAAAGCAGAAAGTTCATCAAATTTAATTAACTTTAAAATTAATACTGATTTTAAAGTAGCTGCAACTCCAAACAGATACTTTGGTGCTTTAAATGATTCTCAACTTAAGAACAAAGAAATTTGTTACAAGTACAGAACCAATGCAGAAATGAACTCTGAAGAGTATCTTGAATCTCCTTCTACAGAGGTATTCTTAGCAAAATTAAATGAGATAAGTGATAATTTTAACGATGACGATGCTAATCAAATTAATTGTTATTACTCAAAAGCAGATGATAGTGCAGAAGGTGCAATTTACAAATCTTTTGCAATTGATTTAGGTTATCGTCAGTTTGATGATGAGGCATTTGCTGCAACTAGATTATTTACAATCAAGCCTTATGAAAATATCAATTCATTGGCAATAGTTCGCCTTGTTCAAAAGATCTATTTACCTTCTAAATTTACATACACTGAAGAAGGAAAGAAAGATCCTGAGTTTGTGAAGATGATTGAGTCTTTCCGTGCAGTATTTCCTAATGATGAATCATATGAAAATGCTATCTTAAAAGAATTTGAGCAAAACATTGCTGAATCTAATGCTTACGCAGAACAAGCTGCAAAAGATGCTAAAAATAATTATGTATTAGAAGCAGAATCTTATGCTCAAAGTAAGTCTCAAGAAAATACAGGATTCTTGTCTAAGTTTAAGTCTGCTAAGAGTAAGGAAGCTGAAAAGCAAGCTTTTAAAGATGAATACTTATCAAGACCAGATATTGTAGATAAAATCAACAATGATACTAAGCGACTGATAGCTGAAAAAACAAGTTCTCTAGATGCTTCTTTCTATGCTTTTGTTTTTGACAAGATGTCTAAAGCTAATCAAGAAATTACAGAGATGGCAAATACCATGCTAGTCAAAATTAAACAAAGAGCTCAGCATGAAGAAGCTGAATTAAATCTTGAGGCTTATACAATCAAAAATGAGTCTGATATTATCAATGATCCTGTTTATCGTTGCATTAAGTTTATTTGTGATGAAGAAAAACAGTGTCGCGATTACAAGTACATCTCTAACCTAAAAGATGTTGTCTTCTTTAAGTATAAGCCTCAAAGACTTGATGAGCGCAATTACTACGAGCTTCGCTTGAATACTAATCAAGATGAATTGTATTGGAACAATAGTGGCTTAATTTTTTAAGGTGAAAAAACGATGTTAGATAAAGTAAATTTAATCCACTTAGACAAAGTCGCACAATCAAGTTTAGATGCTATTGATTGGCTTGCAGCAGTTGCTCCTCATAATCATTTAGTTGATGAACAGAAAAACGCTCTTGAAATTAAGCTCGCTGACTTAAGAAACTTAGCACAAGCTGCGGATACTGTTGTTGATACTCCTACTACAGTAGGTGTTTTTGGTGGTTCTCAAGTAGGAAAGAGTTATCTTGTATCAACTCTAGCCTCAGGCGGTAAAGGTAAAGAAATTAAGACTAATTGGGACAATGTTTCAATTGACTTCATGTCCCATTTAAACCCTCGTGGTGAAGAAGAGTCTACAGGTATTGTTACAAGATTTACTAAAGCTGATATAAAAACTCCAACCGGTTTTCCTGCTAAAGCTAGAATTTTTAATGAAGTTGAAGTTGTTAAGTGTCTATCAAGTTCTTTCTTTTTAGATATTTTATATGACAAAGATTACATGGATGAGCATGATAAATTCTTTAAAGATGAAAATGCTCAAAAGGAGTTTTTTAAAGAGCTATCTCAAGATAAGTATTTGCTAAAAGAAGATAGCACAGAGAAAAATTATGTTACAAGTGCTGATATTGTTGATTTAGCTATTTTTGTTCAAGAAAACTCAAATAAGAGTGTCTTAAATAGTATGGATAATACTAGCTATTTCTGGACTGAAACAAGACATATTATTGAAAAGATAAATCTTGAAGGTAGAGCTAAACTTTACGGAAAACTATGGTCATATTTGCCGGTCTTTGAAAACTTATTCTCAATTATTTCTAAAGACTTACTAAATCTTAAAGGCAAATCTGTTCTATATCTGCCACTAGATGCATTTGTCAATAAAGTTAATAATGAATACATTCAGTTAGATGGTGGCACCATTGTTGATATTCGCGCGGTTAAGAAAATCTTTGAAATAGGTGAAAATCAAATTAAAGTTGCTTTAGATGATGAAGCAAAAGATCAGGTAGATATTAGTTTTGCTACTTTAACCTTTTTAACCTGCGAATTAGTTTTCAAAATTGATAATGCAGAAAGTACAAATAACTTCGATGTGCTTGATTTTCCTGGTGCTCGTGAAAGATTAGATAATAATATTTCCGATTGGCTAGGTGAGAATAAGATAGGAAAAGAAGATATCGAAGGTAAAAGTGCTTTTGAATTCTTAAAGCGTGGCAAGGTAGCATATCTAATTAAGAAATACATTAAGCAAAGAGCAATTGATGTACTTCTCATTTGTTATGATTACTCTGCTCCAAATCAAGAAGTTAAAGAGCCAAGTATTATCGTAGATCAATGGCTTACAACTAATGTTGATTTAAATACTCTAAAATCAGGCAAGCGCAAAGCTCCTACAGCTGTTGTATTTACCAAGACAGATGCGGCAATTGAAAAATCATTAAGTAGTGATGTTAAAACTAGCAATCCATTTGCCTCAAGACTTACTAATGCTTGTAAGAGATTTACCCCTGCTCATAAAGATGAGTATCTTGGAGGAGACAACTTTAACCAAATGTTTTTGGTTAGAAAACCTAACTTTAAAAATCCAAAAATTAAACTTTTTACAACAGATGAAAATTGGGTAGAAACAGGAATCAATCAAGAAACCGGTCTATCTAATTATTACTCTACAGCTAAAGAAATTATTGATAATTTTAAAGCTGCCATTGTAGCTGACAAAGAGCATGCAAAATGTCTTTTTGGCTATGATGAAAATGATGGTGTAAACTCTGAAGTTCTTGATCATGTTTTTACACCAAATGATGGCGGTATTAGTTACTTAGTTGATTTTATTACCAAGAATTTTAATGACTTTAAAGACAATAAAGAAAAGTTATTAAAGGATCTTGTTAAAGATTGTAATGATTTGAGAAATGGCATTTTTGCACAAATGGCAAAAGAAGATGTTGATAAGATCAAAAATGAGAGAATCAATAAAGCCATTGAGAACATCAATAATCTAAAGCAATGTGAAAATCTTGCTTCAACTTTTACTACCATTCGTGAGTTTATTGATTTAGATTTAGATAAAGCCATTGATATCTACACTACAAAAGGCGTAGATGGTGCTGAAGATAATGCTGCAAGATATGCATCAGATATTAAAGAGATGTGGCAACAAAATCTTGATAATATTTTTAAAGAGCAGGGTAGTGGTTTTAATGAGTTACTTGCAAACATTATGAGTGCATTAACCCCAAATAAAATTGAGAATATTAACAAACTTTCTCCAATTGAAAAGCGTCGTGCTCAATACTCATTTTTCCTAAACTCAACAGATGAGGTAATTACCAAAGAGGCTGAGATTAAAACCAAGCTATCAGATCTTTTAGATTACTTTAGAAAACAACTTATCCAAAATTTTAACTTATTAGATGTTGAAGTTAAGATCCGTGATGGCTTGTTTGAAACAGAAAGAGATGCAAGTCACACTCGTGAACAGATTGCTCCAAGACAAGCAAATTTTGCTTTAAAGACAATTGCTGACTTTAATTCATATTTACGAGTCGGTGGTTACGACCATAAGATTGAAGAATATTATTCAAAAGGCAGTGGAAGAGCGCTTTTTGGCTTAACCGGTTCTTTTTCATATCCGACTTTTATACCTTCAATTACTCAAGATATGAAAGATAAATGTGCTGAGTATTTCTTTAGTGATTACTTTGATGTGTTTATTGATTTGATGGTAATTGGCCTATCAACTGCTGACAGTATTTACAAATTAAACGAAAAGCAAAATTCTTCATTATGCGCTATTTTAAATAGTTACGATGAGAACTTATTACATTATAAAGATACTAAGGAAAGCGCATAAAGCAGCTGTAAGTTTAAGTAAATTTTGATACATATAAGTCAAGCTTATCAATGGCTTGACTTATATCTTAAGTATGTAAAGAATTTTAGGCATTTAATTTATGGATAATTTAGCTTATCTTTCAACAGAAAATAATAAATGTAAAATTGTTTTTTCTGATAGTTTTAATGAGTTTAACCAAACTTTTGGAAATCCTTTAGCAAAAAGTTATATGCTAAAGTTTATAAAGTCTTCTGATAAAGAGCCTTTATTTACTCAAGATAATAAAGCATTAGGCATAGATAAAGGTTTTGTCAGAGTCGATAAAGCTATTTCAATTGCACCTGGTGATTACCATGGTTTCCAAATTTCGCTAAATGCTTTTGTTAATAACACTATTTGTGAAAATATTGGTAAAGAGCAAAGTTTCATAGTTGAGATTTATTCAATAGATCAGGCAACAGGCACTACAGATGGTGCTCATAAACTTACTTTTAGCGCCATTGGAAATCCTCAAGAAAAGCTACAATTGCTATCAAAAGCGGTTTATGATTCTTCATTTAGCGCTATTGATGGAGCGCAAGAACAACCTCAAGAGAATACTACTTCTCAAAATGTAGAAGAAAATACAGTTCACGCAGAGACTGATAAAACTGTCAATGTAGCAGAAAAAAAGAAATTTTCTTTACCTCTTTTAATTGGCTTGATTGTAGGTGGTTTATTACTTTTAGCTCTCTTAGTTTTCCTTGCTTTATATCTTCTAGGTATTATCGGTGGAAAATCTTCAAGTGCAGCTAGTGAGCCTGTAGCTCAAGAATCATCACAAGCTCAAGAAGAGCCATCAACAGATGATGACAATCCATTTGATGATGGTGACGATGATGAAGATGATCTAGAAGCTCCTGTAGATACTGAAAGTTCAACAAATGTTGCAACTGATGAAGATAGCTCATCAGTTAAAGCACCTGCTGCTAACTCTACATCTGTAACAACTACAGCTGGTGGTGTAGCTTGTACCATTACAACTGATAGTGACGATCAAATTATCAAGACATGTCTTGCATCAAAGCCTGAGACTAAAGCTTTAATTGCTTTCTCAAATGAAGCTATTAAGTCAGATCGTTGTGATATTGCTAAGAGAATTTTCTCAAGTAAAGGTCGACAAGATGCTAACTTTGCATATGTATATGCTCAGTACTTCGATCCAAACTCACAAGTAGCAGCTGATTGTTTACCAAAGGATAAAAAACAAGCTATTTATTGGTATCAAAAAGCAGCAGAGAAAAATCCAAACCAAAAGATCACTGATGCTTTAAACAAACTACAATAATAGATATCAAATAAAAGTTTTGTTCTTAATTTTAAAGATAAGAATTAAAGATTATGAAAATTAGAAAGTTAGCCATAGCATTATTAGCTGTTTCAACATCTTTAAGTGCTTTTGCTCAAAGCCCTTTATTACAAGATGGTAAAGAGGCAATGTATCAACGTGTACTTACTACACCTAGCTGTGTTCTTAAGAAAGACAGACAAGATCCCGGTGTAAAAGTAGCTTCATTGTCTCGTTTTTACGTATATAACCAAGATGGAGATTACTTAACAGTAGGTCCAGATACCACTGGTAAGATTGCAGGTTTATTACCTAAGTCTTGTACTGTGGATTGGAAAATTCAAACCTCTGTGTTATTTACAAATCCAGCTAACAGAAATCGTGCTTTAATTTTCCAAGATAAATCTCATTTACAAGCAATTGTAGATGATAAAGATCCAAAAGCTAAAGTTGCTCCTTTGATGGAAAATTTAAAGAATAACAAGCCATCTGACGGAGTAATTTCAGCTGAGCCTGATAAGTTTGTTGACGGTAAGTCTCATTTCTACTTATTGCCAATTTTAAACTTTGAAACCGGCATGTTTGATGACGGTAATGAGTTACGTGAACTAAACATTGCATCTGTTACTAAAGATGGTGAGTCTCAAGAGGCAAATGATGCTAATGCAATTAGAACCTTTAACTCAGCAGTGGTATTCGTAATTGATTCATCAATTTCAATGCAAAAATACATTGATAGAACCAAGCAAACCATCAACGACATTGTAACTAAGATTAAAAAAGCTAAGTTACAAGACAGCGTACATTTTGGTTTAGTTGCATTTAGATCTAATGTTCAAGCAACTCCAGGTCTTGAGTACAACACTAAGATCTTCGTAAGACCAGGTGAAGCTAAAGACGTTGATACCTTCCAGAAGAAATTAGCTAAGTTAAATCAAGCAAAAGTAAGCTCAAAATACTTTGATGAGGATTCTTTCTCTGGTGTTAATACTGCTCTAAAAGAGCTTGATTGGTCAGAGTATGGTGGTAGATACATCATCTTAATTACTGATGCTGGTGGTATTAACGGCTCTGATAAGTTATCTACAACTCATCTTGATGCTAAAGAGTTACAAGCTGAAGCTAAACAAAAAGGTGCTGCAATCTTTGCTATCCACTTGTTAACTGATGCTGGTAAGAATAACCAAGAAAAGGCTAAGGCTCAGTATGAAGAGTTATCTTACAACGATACTGTGCACAAGTCTTTGTACTACCCAATTCCAACAGGTAGTGTGGACGTGTTTGGTAAGGCCATTGATAAGGCTTCAAATGTTCTTGCAAGCACTGTAAGAAAAGCAAGTTTAGGTGAGGAAGTTCCAGGCACCTCAGGTGATGATCCTGCAGCTAATAGCACTAATAAAAAGCTAGCACAGGATGCTAGAAAGATTGGTCGTGCGATGCAGCTTGCTTTCTTAGGTAAGAAGTTAGGTACTACCGCACCTGATTTTCTTGAAGGTTGGATGTCTGATAGAGATTTAGTTCATCATAACAAAGCAAATTGCGAAGCTGTGGTATTGCTAACTAAAAATGAACTATCAAATCTAAAAGATATTACCTCTAAGCTTATCGATTCAACTAACACTGGTTTAATTGATAGTGATGGTATGTTTGAGCAGTTAAAAGCTATTGCTGTATCAATGGGTAGTGATCCAAATTCATTAAATCCAAAGAGTGGCATAAAACTAAACTCTGGTAACATCGGTGAGATCTTAGATATGTTGCCATATAAGAGCAAGGTTACAAGTCTTACTGAAGATGATTGGAACAGCTTTGGCCCAGATGAGCAAAACCGCATCATTGAAGAGCTTGAGAGCAAGTTAAAGTACTATCAAGATTGCAATGATGATGCTGATAAATGGGTAAATCTAAACGATGATGGCGACAGCGCTGAATCTGTTTACCCAATTCCTCTAGATCTTCTACCATAACTTAAGACTATCTTAAAATTTGCCTAAGTAATTAGGCAAATTTAGCATGCTTATGAGCGCGATTTTAAATATTGAAAATCTTGAATTTTCATATCCTAAAACAGATGGAAATGATGGCTATACGATTAGTTTGCCAAAATTAGATTTAAATCCTAGTGATGTGATTGCAATAACTGGTGTCTCTGGTTGTGGTAAATCGACAATCTTAGAGTGTTTAGCTCTTTTAAGAAAAGCAACTAAAGTTAAGCAATTTTCAATTCAAGATTATGATGTTTTAGCTCTTCCTTATGAAAAAAGAGAATTACTGCGCTCAGGTTTGCTTGGCTTTATGCCACAAACTGGTGGTTTAATTCCATATTTAACAGTATTTGATAATATTAAGTTACAAGTACAAGTTGCGCTAAAGCAAAGAGCTACTTTACAAAAAGAGCTTAAAGGAAATAGCATCTTAACTAAAGATAGAGTAAGAGATCTTTTAGAAAACTCAAAAACTTTAGCAAAAGACTTCGGTATTGATGATCTTTTAAAGCGCTTTCCTCATGAACTATCAATAGGCCAAAGACAAAGAGCAGTCTTTTTAAAGTCAATCTCACACAAACCTTCAGTCATCTTAATTGATGAACCTACATCTTCATTAGATCCTGAGCATGGCCAAGCTTTATTTTCAAATATCGTTGAACTTTGTCAAAAGACTAAAGTTGCAGCCTTAGTTGTAACTCATGATTTGCATTTAGTTTTAAAAAACTTAAATAAAGCCCTAGATTATCAAAGAGTGTCTGCTACAAGTGGGCAGTTTGTTTTAAAACAGGTTAAAAGAGCTTAAGGTAACATGATGATTTTACAATTAGCCTTAAAAGCGCTTAAATTTGAAAAGTTAGTTAGCTTTTGCTTGATAGCTTCTTTGTGCTCGGTAATCGCGCCTTTATTGCTATTATTTTCACTGCGTTTTGGCATTATCACTAATCTTGAGGAAAACTTAAAACAAGATCCTTCAAACCTTGAGATTAAGTTTATGTCAGGTTACAAATTAGGAGATGAGTTTTTTGAATCTTTAAAAGAAAATCCTCATGTCCAGTTTGTTCTTCCATTAACCAGATCATTATCGGTTACTACCAGTGTATTTGCTAATGGCAAGCTCATTGACAGAATTGATGCCATGCCTACAGCTAAAAACGATCCTTTAGTTTTAAGAAGTGGGATCACTCAAGATCTAGGACTTAACGAAGTGTTTATGTCTAAGTCTTTAGCTGAAGATTTAAAACTAAAAGTCGGGGATAGCCTTAAACTTAAAATTTCAAGAAAGCTAAACGATGTAAATGAAAACTCTGTACAAACTTTTACTTTAAAAGGCATCATTGATAGTAGATATCTTCAACTTAGAAAAATCTTAATTAACTTTGATACCTTAGTGTATATGGAAGATTATCGTGATGGCTTTAATCCTCCTGTGTTCTCTGATGGCTCAAAGCTAAATCAAGCAAGAGACAGCTTTGCTAAAGCTCGCTTGTATGTTAAAACCTTAGATGATGTTGAGCCGATGTCTAAAATGCTACGTCAAAGCTATTCAATAACAGATAGTAGTGATCAAATTGAAAAGCTCAACAAAATCACCTCAATTCTAAACTTCGTGTTTACAGCTATTGCTTTGGTATCAGTAGTTGGTGGACTATTAGCAGCAACCGGTCTTATCTTTACAAATTTAAAGCGTCGTCTCCAAGGCTTTGCACTTTTAAAATTAACCGGTATTAGCAATTCAAAATGCATAGAGCAGGTGGTGGTTGAGAACTTAATTTTGTCACTATGTGCTTATGTGCTCTCACTATTACTATTTATGGTTGGCATGATTTGGTTTAATACTTCCTTTGCAGCAGATTTAAAAATTGGAACTGACGTAAGTTTAATCAGCACCACTCACGTTTTATTTGGTCTTTTAGCAACAGTTTTATCTTGTGCAGCGATATCATACGGTATTGCCAAAATATTACTATCTAAAATCAATATTGCAGACTCTTTAAGAACAGCTTAATAGTTTTAAAATCATGAATACTACTTTTAAAAATTTCTTTAAATTATCAATAATTGCAAGTGCAATATCTCTTGTATCAACTACAGTAAAAGCTCAAGATCTACAAGAAATCTATAATCCAAATCCATCAAAAGATGATGTGATTGTATCAATGCCTTGTAACGGCTTTATGGTGTTTAAGAAAATTTACACCACTACAGGCGGTAAAAAGAAAGTAGAGGATAAATCATTTAAATCAGGTATTTCTGAAAATGCTTCAGCTTTTGCTATGAATGAAAATACCAGATTCGTGCAAGGCTCATTTAAAGATAATAACGGATATTATTACCTCATCTCTAAGTATGAACTAATGCAAGCTCAGTACGATATCCTAAAAGATACAAGTAATCTTAAAGATAATTCAAAATGCAAAACTCCTAACAAGATGGACCGCAAGAGCGCTGTCAATATCAGCTACTTTGATGTGATAAACGCTACTCGTAATTACTCTTTGTACTTGCAGACAGCAAAAGATGCTCCTAAGCAAGGTGATGAAATTGCAATAGCAAGACTTCCATCAGAAGAAGAATGGGAATTTGCTGCCCGTGGTGGATATAAGGTATCTGACAGTATTCGCGAGGCTAAAGTCCCTGTTGAAGATGATATTTCAGATTATGCGTGGCATGAAGGTAATCAAAGTGCTAATGGTACTTTGAAGCTAACAGGTCTTAAAAAGCCAACTCCAGGTGATTTATACGACATTTTAGGTAATGCTCAAGAAATGGTTTTAGAGCCATTTAAAGCTGTAAGAACCGGTCGTCTTTTAGGTCAAAGTGGTGGCTTGTGCGTTCGTGGCGGTGGCTTTCGTACGAATAAAGATGCCTTAACCACAGCTGATAGAACTGAAAAACCTTTATTTGTAAAAGGTAAAGAGAATAAGGCAGGCGACATTGGTGCAAGATTAGTTTTAGGAGTTAGTGTTGCTCCTTCAAAAGCTGATTTAAAGAGCATCAATGAAGAAGTTAAAAAATTAGGTGATGTACCTGATGATGAAAATGTACAGAATGCATTAAAAACTGCTACAGCTAAAATTAATGAAATTAGTTTAAAGAATCAAAAAGAGCAAGAACAGCTTAATGCTGAAAAGGATAAGTTACTTAGCAAAAATAAAGATCTAAGTGAGGAAAAAGATAATCTTGAAGACTCACTTAAAAAATCTAAGGAAATTAACCAAGATTTAGTTGGTCTTAATGAAAAGTTATCAAAGTCTAATGATGATTTAAACAAGCAACTAACTTCGCTTAAAGGAGAAGTTGAGAAAGCTAATGATGAGCGTACTCAAATGCGTAATGTTGCTGTAACTTCTAATATTCGCTTAGGTGGATTCTTATGTAAGAGTATTGCAGATGAGTCCTTTGCTTTAGGTATATTAGAAAAAACAATAAAAGTCTTTAAAGAAGATTGTGAAGAGAATAAATCTAAATGCGTTGTTTACAAAGAGAAAGTTAAAAATTTAGATTCTCATAAATTAGCTTTGAGAAATATCGCTACTTATTATGGAGATACTATTTCTAACGCTAATTCAAATTACACAGAGCGCGAATTTAAGGATCAGACTAAAGAAGCAAAATTAGCCTTTGGTTCTAAAAATAATTTTTCTGATTATATCGATTTATATTTAAATCACCTAAAAGCATACAAAAAAGGTACAAGAGATTTAAATAAAAATATAGCTCAATGGAAGAGTGATTGCACCTCTATTTCAATTAAGTTAAATCAGAAAAAAACTAAGTAATCAAGAATAGGACAAGATTTAATGTTAAGAATTTTTCGAGCTAAGACTAGTGAATTAGATAGTCGAGTAATTAAATTTATTCCTTTATATGATGCTTTTTATAAAGAAATTTATGAAAACCTTGGTGAAGGTTATGCAAATATAATTGCAAAACCAGTTTTAGATGGTGAGTATGTAAATTTCTATACTAATCGCTCAGGTGAAATCGGTAATTTTGATAAAAACTTTTTATCAGAGTCTGTTTTTAACTCATTAAACGACAATTTAACTAATTCAAAAGTTAAGATCTTAAATTATTTAAAAGCAGCTACACCTTTAAAAAACAGTTCATTAGAGCCAATCAGATCTGATTTAATTTATATTGTAAGTAATCTTGATAAAGAGTTTGTTTTACAAAAATCTAATGTTGTAACTTGCCCATATAAGTTAAATAAACCTTTTGTTGATCCAACTATAGTTACTGCAACTGCAGCTACAGCAGGAGCAGCTACTACCGCAGCAGTAGTTCATAAAAGAGGTTGTTTAATTCCTTTTTTACTTTTATTACTGCTTTTATTAGGCCTTTTATTCTTACTGTGGTGGTTCCTCTTAAGACCATGGCCAATGTCTGGTCGTTGGTGTGAAGGCATAGACAGAGCTTTTAATACTCACATTTGTGAATTAAAAGTTGATCCTAATGCAAATCAACAAGTAGAACCTCCTGTTCAAGAAAAAGTAGTTGATCCTATAGATGATGAACTTGCTAAGAAACAGGCTTTAGAAGCCAAAGCAGAAGAAGATAGATTAAAAGCAGAGGCTGAAGC
>ONCS01000124.1 GCA_900316375.1 uncultured Succinatimonas sp.
TCTTACGACAGAGTTGTCAAATTATTTTACCGCGCACTTATATCACCGCCGTAAACGACGGTGTTTTACGTGCGCTTATTGATAAATAGCTAAGTGAATGAAGCTTGTATTTAAGAAGGGTACTAAGTTAAAAAAAGCGCTTCCCATTTCTGAGAGGCGCTTTGTTTTCTTAACTTTAAATGTTACTAGATAGTCTTAGATGCAATCTTTAAAGCAGTCTGTGGCTTAGCATCCTTTCTAAATAATAGGTATAAGAAGGTACCTAATACTAAGAATGCACATACTGTAAAGAAGCTAAATGGAACTACGCCTAGGATTAAACCACCGATTTGGAAGATAACTAATGCTAAGCAGTATGCCCATAAAGTCATGTAAGTAATTGCAAATACCCACCACTTGTTGCTACCTAATTGACGCTTCATAGCACCTAATGCTGCAGCACATGGAGTTGACCATAGGTTGAAGCTTAGGAAGCTTAAGCCAAGTAAAGCAGTAAGTGTTGCTGATGATGGAAGACCAGATACTTGTGAGAAGTAAGCAGTTAGTGCATCAGATAATGACTGTTCACCACCTTCAAACTCACCATCTAGACCAAATACAACAGCCATAGTACCTACAACGTTCTCTTTAGCTAGTAAGCCGTTGAATACTGCAACAGTTGCCTGCCATGAGCCAAAGCCTACTGGTACGAAGATAAAGCAGATAGCAGAGCCGATTGCAGCTAAGATAGAGTCATCAACATTTTCTACCATGCCAAAGCCATCGGTGAAACCAAAGTTTGCTAAGAACCAAACTACAACTACTACGGTGAAGATCACGGTACCAGCTTTAACTACGAAGGCACGGCAACGACGATATACATCCTTTAAGATGTTACCTAAAGTTGGCATGTGGTAATCAGGTACTTCCATAACAAATGGTGATACTTCTTCTTTGAAAGCTGAGTTCTTCTTGAAGATCACACCAGTTGCGATGATCGAGAAGATTGAAATACCGTATACAAATGGAGCAAACCACCAAGCACCGTCAAAGCATGAAGCAAAGATCATGGTCATGATAGGAAGCTTAGCTGAGCATGGGATAAAGGTAGTGGTAATTAAACCGATACGACGCTCATTGATGTTATCGATGGTCTTGTTTGCCATTAAAGCAGGAACACCACAACCTGTAGCGATAACCATAGGAATGAAGTTACGACCAGACATACCAAAGAAGCGGAAGATCTTATCTAGAACGAATGCAACACGGGTCATGTAACCTGATTGCTCTAGGAATGATAAGAATAGGAATAAGAATGCAATCTGTGGTAAGAAACCTAAAACTGCACCAACACCGCCTACAACACCGTCAACAGCAAGTGATGATAACCAAGCAGGAGCATTTGAGCTTTCGCATAAAGCACCTACTGCATCTGATACATAACCACCAAATAGATTGTCATTTACCCAATCAGTGATAGTTACAAACTCAGTTTCCTCTTCCCCTGCTACAGGAATTAACTCTAGGTATGAGGTAAAGTACATTGCACCAAAGTAAACTAGACCTACCACGCATAAGAAGATAGGTAGAGCTAAGAAATTGTTTAAAACAATCTTATCAATTGCAGCAGTGATTACTGATGACTTTGAAGTCTTTTGATTCTTAGCTTTAGCAATGATGGCATCGATTACTTCGTAACGACGCTTTGGGAAGTAAGCCTGAGCATCGGTGTTGTACTCTTGCTCAATTTCACTTTGGCCACGAGCAACTTCAGATAAAACTGATTGCTTTGCCTTATACTGATCTAAATAGATCTCATCGTTTTGTAAAAGACCTGTTGCAATAAAGGTTCTAGCACCTTCTGATAAACCTTCTTCAAGATTTACTGCAACATTATGAATAGCGGTAGTTGCCTTGTCTTCAAAGAATGACTTAACTTTAGGAGCCTCAGGATTTTCTAAAGCATGTAATACTTTATCAATACCTTGCTTGTTAGATGCTGAGATATCAACAACTTTAACGCCTAAGCCTTCTTCAAGCTTTGCTACATCAATGGTCATACCAGATGCTTTAACAATATCCATCATGTTTAAAGCAACAACCATTGGCTTACCAAAGGCTGCTAGCTCTAAAGTTAAAGATAAAGAACGCTCTAAGTGAGAAGCATCGACGATGTTTAAAATTACATCGTAATCATCTGATAATAAGAACTCACGAGATACAACTTCTTCAGGTGAGTATGGTGATAATGAGTAAAGACCAGGAAGATCAACTACATCCCAATCTTTTGCTGAAATCTTACCGATAACCTTGTCAACAGTAACACCAGGCCAGTTACCTACGTTCTGATTAGCACCGGTTAAAACATTAAATAAAGTACTCTTACCGCAGTTTTGGTTACCTAGTAGAGCAATTGTCTTTTTAGTCATTACATAACCTCCACAAGCTGAGCATCTGCTTTACGTAAAGTTAAAGCATAACCACGTACATTAAGTTCAATAGGATCGCCTAAAGGTGCACAGCGCACTAATGTAACTTGAGTTTTAGGAGTGATGCCCATGTCGAGCAATCTTCTACGTAATGAAGAGCCTTCACCGTGAACTTTTACAACTTCAACAGTTTGACCTACTTTGGTGTTATCAAGTGTTGTCATATTTTCCTAACCTAAGCCTTTCTTAGATTTAGAACAGTAAGTAATAGTTAAGTTTAATTACCTATTTCTAAATTAAGTTAGCCTAACTTTATTTATATTACATGTAGCTAAATGTAGTTAGCTCAATTTAATTACCGTTACTATATGCTAACCGATAATAAATTGCAAGAATTTTTTGAAAAAGATCACAGTATCAGATAGGAATTTGATAAATGAACTACCATTGGCTAAAGCCAATGGTTTCGAAGGTCAGTCCTAGATATTGCTATCTATGATCTACCTTCTTCTAAATTAAGCA
>ONCS01000013.1 GCA_900316375.1 uncultured Succinatimonas sp.
CCACCCAGTAGCAATGGCAGAAGGCGAGCGCTTCGCAATCCGTGAAGGCGGCCGTACTGTAGGTGCTGGTGTTGTTGGTAAGATCATTGAGTAATCTTTGATTTAATCAAACGATACTAAAAGACCGGGCTTGTCCCGGTCTTTTTCATTAATCACTCCAAAAATCTGCAATCTTTAAAGTCTCGATTCTTAATTACCTTGCCTTTGCATTCTATACTCAAGTGGCGTGGTTTGATAGCGTTTTACAAATGCCCTAGTAAAGTAAGATTGATTATTAAAGCCACAACTGTTGGCAATATCAATGAGCTTGTCATCTGAGCTTATAAGCATCTGTCTTGCTTTATTAAGTCTGTAGCTGATTAAATACTCGTTAAAACTCTGTCCAGTGGTCTCTTTAAAAACCTTCATAAATTGACTTTCACTATAGCCACAAAGGGAAGACACACTTTTGATAGTCAAATCCTCAAAATACTCGTTTTGCACTTTGTAAATGGCACTTCTTATACGATACATTGGTAGATCGCGTGCTTTGCGCTTACTATCAATCTTTTGTGAACTTTGGTAAAGAAAGTACATGATGTTTTCAAGACTTCCTAAGATTGCCAAACGTCCTGCGCCATTGATATCTTTGTGTACCTCTTTAATTAACTTGTAAAAAGGCATGATCTGATGCCATAAAGGGCAGTCTTTTTTAATGTAAGGAGAAAACTCTCGTGTAAGTAACCTAAAAGGCTCAATGTAGGTGTTGTAGATACTATCGGCGCGAGCGTGAGCTTTAATAAATCTTAAATCAAAGAGAATGGTGATAAATTCAGCCTCATGCCCTGCAATTACACGATTAGAGTGAATTTCCTGTGGAGGGATAATGACAAAGTCACCTGGATTTAAGGTGATAACTTTAGTTCCAACTGTATTTTCAAATGTGCCTTTAATGCAATACACAATCTCAATTTCATCATGCCAATGCACAGGATAAGTTAAGAAATACTCAGGAATTCTAATGTGATACCAGGCAAATGGAAATTCTACTGAGCCGTGTTGTATACCTTCAAATTGAGCTTCTCTTGTCATAATCTACCTCTTTTGTAATTTTAGCAAATTTTATAAAAAGCAGAGGATTGTGTTAAAAATTTCGGAGAAAAGGTCAAGAGTGAGGAAAGGTTATTGCTTACAATTCCTACATATCATGAATTAAGGGATGTATCTTTATGAATCTATTATCAATTTCTCATGTCTGTGGCGGTACCTTTTGCTACTGTCTAAATGAAAACGAATTAGTTATCAATGTTAAGACCAATAAAGACATTGATAGAGTAGTAATTGTCCAAGACGATCCTTATATCTTTGGTTGCGGAATGGGACTTCCATGGTCAGGTCAGCCACTTGAGCTTACTTTAGATAAAGAGCTTCCTTTAGAGAATATTTGGTCAATTACCTTAGAGCCAAAGTATAAGCGTCTTCAGTACTATTTTGAAGTTTATCAAAATGGTGAAAAGCGTTACCTATTTGAAAATGGCTTATTTGATCAAAAGTACTTTGATAATGAAAAGGTAATGCGCCATTACTTTAAGTTTGCTTGGATGAACAAAGCAGATATTCCTAATCCTCCTGCATGGGTAAAAGATACTTTCTGGTATCAGATCTTCCCAGAGCGTTTTTGCAAAGGCTCAGATAAAGCAAAAAGCCATCCTTTAAAAGCATGGGAGGATGTTAAGGTCATTGAGCATGAGTGCTTCTACGGTGGTGATATTAAAGGTGCGATGAGCAAATTAGAGTTCTTAAAGAACTTAGGTGTCACCGGTATTTACTTTAACCCATTGTTTTTATCTCCATCAAATCACAAGTACAACACTACAGATTACTATCAAATCGATCCTGATTTTGGTACTAATGAAGAGCTACAAGAGTTAGTTGATAAGGCTCACAGCTTAGGCATTAAGGTGATGCTTGATGCCGTGTTTAACCACTCAGGTGTAGATTTCTTTGCCTGGCAAGATGTGTGCAAGAACGGTAAAAACTCAAAGAACTATGATTGGTACTTTGTAAATCAAGACGATTTTAACTTCAAAGGCAGCACAAAAGATGGTCGTTACTATACCTTCGCCTTTGTTGATAACATGCCAAAATTTAATACTAACAATAAAGAAGTACAAGATTACTGCATAGATGTTTGCAAGTATTGGATTAAAGAGTGGCACATCGATGGTATTCGCTTTGATGTAGGTAATGAGGTTTCTCATGCTTTCTTAAAGCGTATGCATCAAGAGCTTCGTGATTTAAAGAATGACATCTTCTTATTAGGTGAGATTTGGGTGGACTCAACTCCTTATATGCAAGGTGATGAGTACGATTCTGTCATGAACTACCCTTGGATGCAGACTATCAGTAATTTCTTCTGCGATGACTCTATGAGTGCTCATGACTTTAAGTGCATGATGAACTATTGCTACTCACTTTACACTGAGCAAATGAATCATTGCAATTTTAACCTCTTAGACAGTCATGACATCAGCCGTTTTATTAACCGCTGTGGCTTTGACTTTAATAAGTGGGTACAAGAGCTTGTGTTATTAGTTACCATGCCAGGCTCTCCTTGCATTTACTACGGCACTGAAATTTGTCTAGAAGGAGGGGACGATCCTGATAATCGTCGTCCAATGCCATGGAATGAGGTGGAATCAGGTAAGCACGATTCTACTATTGCCTTAGTATCATCCCTACTAAAGCTTCGTGGTGCCCACAAGTTTTTGTCATCTGCAAAGATTAAGTATCTAACCTGTGAGGGTAGATATTTAGTATTTGAGGCGGTAGGTACTGATGAGACTGTTAAGGTTTATCTAAATGCAGATAAGACAGCACAAACTGTTGATACTGCAAATGAGATCATTTTATTTAATCACCTTTATGAGGGTAACAAGCTACCATGTGGTGGCTGTATCATCACAAAATTATAATTACATAATGTAACTAACCACCACCTAAGGGTAGTAAATTCTTGAATTTATGATCTTTTAGTGGTGGTTTTTCAATTAAAACTTATAATCACCTTTATGAAAGATTATCGCTACATTTATATTATCATGGCGCTTTTGATCCCAACTGCCGCCTCTGTTGTAAGCCCAATTATGGCTTTGTACTTAACTGACAAACTTCACTTAAGTACCTCGTTAATCTCTCTATACTATGTGATTTTGCCAATTTTTATGGTGGTAACCACCCAGATTGCCGGCAAGATCTCCGACATGGGCTTTAACCGCTCTAGGATCATTGCCATCTCGGCAAGCTTTGGTGTGATTGCCAATGCCTTTTTCTTTTATATCCCAAGTGTGTGGTTGCTATTTTTAGTAGTAGTTCCATGCTTTTCATTAGCTCAAGTAGGTTACTCTCAGATCTTTGCTTCAGCTCGTGAGTATGGTATTAAGCATCTAAAAAGCTCAATTAACTTTACCACGACTTTAAGAGCTTTAGCGTCTTTATCCTGGGTAATGGGACCACCGGTTGCTTACTTTTTGGTAGTTAATATCTCATATGAGTCCTTGTTTGTAAGCTGTGGCGTGTTGTATTTTATCGCAGCTTTAATGAGCTATTTGATGCCTAAAGTTGAAAAGGAAAAACACAGTAGTGAAAGTCAAAAAGGCGAGATCTTACATAATAAAAGTGTGATCTTTTTATTTATCTCGGTAATGGTGATGTTCACATCCTTTACAGGTTACGCCTCAACTATTCCTTTGTATATCACCCATGAACTTAAGCTCCCTGAAGAGCTGCCAGGCTATGTGTACTCACTAGCAGCTTTCCTTGAAATTCCAATTATGTTTTTAGCAGCTAGATTATCAAAGCGCATTGGTCTTAAAAAGATCATGGTCGCAGGCGGTATTACCTTATTTATCTTTATGGTGATGTTGCCTCTTACCACACGACCTTTAATGTTCATGTTAATTGCTATTTTGCCAGCCTTTTTCATAGCGACCGTTAACGCTATGGGCATGGTGTACTTTCAAGAGTTACTTCCAAATATCCCAGGACAGGC
Organism: uncultured Succinatimonas sp.; assembly: GCA_900316375.1. Taxonomy (GTDB): domain Bacteria; phylum Pseudomonadota; class Gammaproteobacteria; order Enterobacterales; family Succinivibrionaceae; genus Succinivibrio. Next base: position 4,031 of record ONCS01000013.1, read on the forward strand.
CACATCCTTGTTCTTAAATGCTTGTGTCAGTGGACAGGTGGTAGGTGGTGCTTTAATTGGTATTGCTGATAATAATCATTACTCACCAATTTACATGGTTGATGCAGTATTAGCGGCAATTGGTTTATTGTTTTTAATTGCCGTTAAGAAACCCAAAGAAATTAGATAGGATAATTTTCTTTTAGTTAGCGCCTTCTATTTTGTGGCGGTTTGCATAATTTTGATTGTACTTTTCTAGAAGCTGTTACTTTTCTTCAGCGTTACTAGATTTAGCTAAAGTACGATATTGATTAGGGGTTAAATGGTACTTTTTAACATTTATTTGAGAGAAGTCCCCTTGCTCTATAGCTAGGGGATGAATCGAAAAAGATGTTGAAATAAGCAGATTTATTGCGTAGAATCTAATTATTATTTTGAAGTGAGTAATATATCAAATAGATTATTAAGTAGTATTTAGTAAGATTAGAATTTATAGCATATAGCAAAAGTAATAATTCAAAGCATGTACGTGCTTTGCAATTTGAAATCTTCCCAAACGAAGAGCAAAAGCTCTTGATTGAG
>ONCS01000126.1 GCA_900316375.1 uncultured Succinatimonas sp.
AGCATTCTCAAAACTTTTAAATTCATACTAAACCAGACTAGAAACAACTCGGTGGTTTTACTAGTAGAAGAATATGATTACTCTCTGACTAACGCTCTTAAAGAGCAAAAATTTTGTGAAGAATTAAATAAGATCTTACTTAACTTCTTTAAATGCTTAAAACTCCATTCAATCAAATTCAGATTTGTATTCATTACAGGTTGCACAAGTTTTAAAGATTCACCTATCTTTGATGCAGTTAACAATGTTAGAGATGTTTCAGAAGATCCTAAATTTAAAGATATAGTTGATTTTTAAAACACTATATTTTCACGTACAATAAAGAAAAAACATGAAGGTTACTAACATGGATTTCAAGCAGCTATCAAATAGAATTTGTACAATTTCAGGATCGTTTGTAGATCTTAGAAAGTTCAACTACATTTATGTTGATAAGACACGAGAAATCTATGATCTAGCTAGTCAAAGAGACTTTTTCTTTCTTTCAAGACCTCGTCGATTTGGCAAAAGTACCATTGTATCTACTCTAGATGAACTCTTTAGACACGGCGTGTCTCCTTATGATGGTCACGACTCATACTTCAAAGGTTTAGCAATTGAAAATCTTTGGTCTGACAACGAGCAGTACAGAGTATTTCATTTAGACCTTTCAACCATTCAGGGTAAACCTATTGAAAACGCAGAAATTTATGAGCAAGAACTCATAAAAAAAATTGACAATTTTGCAAATGATTACGGTCTTAAAATTAACAGCTCAAGTAATAATGTTTTTAATCATTTTGAGTCAGTTTTAAAGCAAATTTCTGATCACTCGTTAGTATTTTTGGTAGATGAATATGATTTTGCGCTTACAAAAAGCATTGATCTGCCCAAAAACTTTAAAGACATCACAGATGTTTTAAAGAAGTTATATACTGCTTTAAAAGTTTACGCTATTAAATTTAGATTTTGCTTCATTACTGGTATTACAAGGTACAAAGATTCATCAGTTTTTACTGCAGGGAGCCCAATTAATGACATTTCATTAGATGATGAATATGGAACCATTACAGGAATTACAAAAGAGGAACTTACTACCTTTTATCCAGATCACCTTAAATGGGTTGCAAGCAAACAACACAATAAGGATTTTGATGAAGTAACTAAGGAAGATATTGAAGAAACATTATGTGAAATTGCAAATTGGTATGATGGATATAGCTTTGACAAAAACTGCAAAACTCATGTCTTCACAACTTGGTCAATACTAAAGCTATTTAAAGATAAAGAAGGAGCATTTGATACGTATTGGTATGACGTGGGTGGAACGCCTTTAATTTTAAGAAAGTCTTACGATAAAATTATTAACAATAAATTCTTGCTTTTAAATGGAGAACTTGAAGTTCCCGTTAACGTATTTGATAATCCAACATCATTTGCAGATATGGATCCAAGAGTCTTATTATTCCAGACTGGATACTTATCTTTTTATAAAGCAAAAGATAAATCACAGTACTATCTAAAGTTCCCTAACAAAGAAGTCTATAGTGCCTTTTCTGATTATCTTTTAGAGAAAGCTTATAAACAAAATAATGAAGAGTACTCACTTTGCTATCAAGACAAAGACAAACTAGAAAAAGCAAAAACAATTGAAGAGATCATTGATTACTTTAATGAGATCTTAAATCTTGTGGACTATGAGCACTTTCCATTAACCTCAGAAGCTGCAGTGGTCACCTGTCTGCATATCTTTTTAAAGGCCTTAGACAGATACCAAGTTAATGTTAATTATCACAGTGCACTTGGCAGAGCTGATTTAGTTGTAGATTCTATATCACGACGTTTAGTCTTTGAGTTTAAGTACTGCAAAGATGAGAATGAGGATAAACTTTTAGAGACAGCAAAAGCACAAATGCTTGAAAAGCGTTACGCAAAGACAGCTAATGCGCCAACAACATTCATGGCAATTGCAGCAGTATATGACAGCAATAAGCGTAAACTTACCAAGTTTGCAGAGGTTAATTACTAAGTCTTAATTTTCTTTGCTAGACACAAAGTAATTATCTTTCTATAATAGTGGCCACTTAAGCGTGGCCCCATAGTTAAATGGATATAACAAGCCCCTCCTAAGGGCTAGTTGCAGGTTCGATTCCTACTGGGGCTGCCACCTTATACAAAAGCTCCTCACCAAAATAGTGTGAGTACACACTAATCAAACAAACCAATCTACAGCATTAAGCCTTGAGTTACTTGCTGTGAGCATAGCTTTAACTTCTCAACAATATTAGGAAGTCTGTCAGCACTAAACTTATTGATGGTTCCGACAATTGAAATAGCACCTAATAAGTGATTATCAAGATCAAAGACCGGAACTGCTACGCATCTAATCTCTAAGCCTTGCTCACCATTATCATAAGCAAAACCACGATATCTAATGTTTGCAAGCTCTTTACGTAGTGACTCTGGATTGGAAATCGAGTTGGCTGTGGCTTGGGTATAATCAAGATTTTTGACAAGTCTTTCGCGTAGCACTGAATCTTGATAAGCAAGTAAGCACTTACCTAATGCAGTGTGCACAAGCGAGATCTCCGCACCTTCTCTAGATAATACCTTCATACCAGTGTTAGGTGAGGTTCTTTTTAGTACATAAAAAGCCTTATCATCATCCATAATGCCAAAGTTAATAGCTAAGCAATCAATGGTGGTAATAAGTCTTTCTAAATATGGGGAGATGAGCTCTTTTAAATCAAGCGAGTTAGCTGCTGAGTTTCCTAAAGAGATTAACTTCATCCACAATTGCACAGTCTTATCAGAGTTTTGACGTAAAAGTCTTAACTTTACCATATCATCGACTAATACATAGACAGAGCTTCTTGGAAGGCCGGTTAAGGATATAAGCTCAGAAATTGTACAACGTTGATTTTTTTGTAAAACTTCAAGGATAGCTAAAGCGCGCTCTAAGGCAGGGACTCTAATTTTAGAGGTCATAAAACATTCTCATACTATTATTAACTTCTAGTATTTTAGACGATTTTCAAAAATAGTATATGAGAATGTTTTTTATGTAAAAAACTAACCAGGAATGATCATTCCAAGTTCACGCATCTTAGCAATCTTATAACGTAAGGTACGTGGTGCAATACCAAGCTTTTCGGCAACTTCTTGACGAGAGCCTCGGCACTCAATTAAAGCATCTAGAATGATTTGATATTCTTGTTGCTTTAACTCACCACCTAAATCAGATGGGATCTTTTGATTGCGTACAGCACTATCATCAGCACTTAAGCTCTTGCTTGTATTGCTATTAGAAGGGCTATTAGATGAAAGGTTATTACTCTGTTCTACAATTTGTCTTACATCAACTGTAGGCTCAACACCATCAGCGACTGTTACACTTCCTTGTAGCGCATCTTCTAAAGAGGCCTCATCTAAGATAATGCACTTATCATCAACTACGCCATTATTAGCTAAAATTAAGGCACGCTGCATTACATTATCAAGCTCGCGGACATTGCCTGGCCACTTATAGCTTACAAGTTTTACCTTAGCCTCTTCAGTTAAGGTTGGAATGGCCATTTGTGAGTCTGATGCGTGCTTTGACAATAAGAAATTAGCAATTGGCAGAATATCTAAAGGACGCTTGCAAAGAGGCAACCAACGTAGTGGGAATACGTTTAAACGATAGTATAAATCCTCACGGAATTTGTTCTCAGCTACAGCTTGTTTTAAATCACGGTTAGATGTAGCAATTACACGTACATCTAAGGAAATGGTCTTACGTGATCCTAAACGCTCCACTTCTTTTTCTTGAAGGACACGTAAAAGTTTAGCTTGCAAACCTAAATCCATCTCGGTGATTTCATCTAATAAGATAGTACCACCTTGTGCTTGTTCAAATTTACCAGGGCAAGCCTGTACAGCACCTGTAAAGGCTCCTTTTTCATAACCAAATAAAGTAGCCTCGAGCATTGAATCTGGAATTGCAGCACAGTTAATAGCTACAAATGGACCTGAGGCACGAGGTGACTTATCGTGAACATAACGAGATAAAACTTCCTTACCAGATCCTGATGGGCCTGTAACCATGACAGTAGCATCAGTTGCTGCAACTTTAGCTGCTAGTGCCAAAAGCTCGCCAGTTGCTGGATCAGCGTAGACAGGATCACCAGAGACGACCTTACTTACAGGAACATAACGGCTTACTTGATTTAATAAAACTTCAGGGGCAAAAGGCTTGGCTAAATAGTCGATAGCACCATCTCTCATCGCTCTTACAGCACCATTGATGTTGGCATAAGCTGTCATCAATAACACAGGAAGCTGAGGGAATTTTTCATGGATGGCATTTAAAAGAGTATGACCATCCATCGCACCCATTTGGATGTCTGAGATGACCATATCTACAGATTTTTTGTTTAAGATCTCTAATGCCTCTTCACCACCACTTGCCTCAAGACAGGTGTAGCCTGTAAGCATTAGAGTGTCAACGATTGCCTCTCTTAACTGACTATCATCATCAACGATGAGAATTTGACTATTCTTGCCCATATCTTCTCTTTTTAGACTAGGCCGCGTTATTGATGCTATCTGACATACTCTCAGATGGCTCAAGCGCACCTTCGTACTTAGGAATTGTCATTGTAAATACGGTCTTTTCATCTGTTGATGTTAATTTGATGTTACCTTGATGAACCTTAGCAACAGCAGCTACTACTGCCAAACCTAAACCGGTACCATTGCTCTTTGTAGTATAGAATGGCTCAAAAATTCTCTTAGCAACATCCGCATCAATCTTAGGACCGTCGTTTTCAACGCTTATCATAACATTATGAGGATCAGCCTCAAGTACGATCTTAACGTTTTTTGCGCCAGCTTCAACTGCATTGGTCACTAAATTGCCAATTGCTCCATTTAAAGCAGTGACATTACCTAAAATAGTCATAGGTCTTTCACCTAGGTTTGACTCTAGTTTAGCACCTGCGCGCTCAACTACTGAGACAACTGATGCCGTTACGTCTTCAACAATATCTACAGCATCTAGGACTTTAACTGACTGCTCACCTGATCTTGCATACATTAAAATATCGCTAACTTGAGCTTCTAAAGCCTCAAGACGTGACATTAACTTCTTTTGGAAAACACTGCGACTTTGGATAGGTAATCTTTCATTACCAAGATTTGCTGCATATAAAATTGCAGCAGATAGAGGAGTTCTAATTTGATGAGCTAAACTTGCAGCCATCTTACCTAATGAAGATAATCTCTCCATATGGTTTACTTTGTCTGTAAGCTCACGTGTTGCGGTCTGATCAGTCATTTGTACTAGCTGACCGTGAGATAAAGGAGTGGTTAAAACCTGTAATCTTTTACCATCAACAGTTGAGATTAACTGACCATCATCTTTTTTAGGTGCGAAAACCTCACCGATGACTTGATACCACTTACGACCTTCTAGCTCTTTAACATTTAAAAGCTCTAAAGCCATAGCATTAGCTTTTTTTACACTACCGCGCTCATCTAAAACAATGATTGCAGAAGGTTCTTTTTCAAAAATTTCTTTGAAAAGTTCTAATTCAGTATTTGTAGTCATAAGTCACCTCGTTTGTTGAAGTAACTATTGCTACAATCATGCCAAAAGTAATTTTATGATATTTATCAGTAAGTTATTTTAATTTTGTTTTAGTTTTGTTAAAGAAACTTTTGACATGACTTAAATTTGACTAATAGGATTGATGTACGTCTTTGATAGTTGGATTGTCACCACAAACTGCGCAATCACAATTACGTGGAGGTAATCTCATGTTTTTAACCTCCATGTTAAGTGCTTCAATGGTAAGTAAATGGCCTGTTAAAAGCTTACCAATACCTAGTAAGTATTTAACACACTCAAGTACTTGGATATTACCGATGATTCCAGGTAATGGGCCAAAGACTCCAATTTGCTTAGAGTTTTTCACAGCGCCTTCTACAGGAGGTTTAGTAAAGACACAGCGATAGCAAGGACCTTTGCCTGGTACATAAGTCATAGCCTGGCCTTGAAAACGTACCACAGCACCATGTGAATATGGCTTTTTTGCTAAAACACAAGCATCGTTAATTAAAAACTTACTTTCAAAGTTATCGGTGCAATCTAAGATAAAGTCATAGTCTTTAATTAAATCCATGATGTTATCTTTAGTAATAAAGGTGTTGTGCACAATCACCTTAACGTCAGGGTTTAATTCATTAATTTTACGACGGGCAGACTCGGTTTTAGGAATACCCACGTCACTTGTATAGTGAATAACTTGACGCTGCAAATTTGAATAATCAACAACGTCATCATCGGCTATACCGATGGTGCCAATGCCAGCTGCTGCTAAATACATTAAAGCAGGTGATCCTAGACCACCAGTACCAATAACAAGCACTTTTGATGAAAGAAGTTTCTTTTGACCTTCAACGCCAAATTCTTTTAATTTAATGTGTCTTGAGTATCTTTCTGATTGCTCTTTTGTAAGTTCCATAATTTCTCCTTGCTAATGTTTCTCATTAGGTGATGAAAGTATACTACATGAGGCTAAAATTAACTTACAATTAACATAACTCATCACTAAGAGATTTGTATGAAAGATTATCTATTTCAATCATCAGTAGAATTTGCTGGCGCTCTTAAAAATAATTATGTTGATAAGACTGAGATCATTTCATACTTAAACTCAAGAATTAACGTACCTACCAATAAGTTCATCTGCGCTGTAAGACCATGTAGATCAGGAAAGTCCATTACCGCCATGATGCTTAATGCTTATTATTCAAAAGCTAACGATACAAAAAATCTTTTCGTGAATTTAAAGATTGGACAAGATCCTAACTTCGAAAATTATCTTAACAAATACCACGTCTTGTATATTGATATGCAAGACTTCGACCTTTCCATTGACAATGAAGGAATTGGATTTATAGATAGAATCCACAAGGATCTAATTAAAACTTTAAAAAAGCACTTTCCCAAAGCTTTTGAAAATAAGGAATTTACTGACGTAGCCCTTGCCATCCGCGAAGTTTATGCAGTTTACCAAGAAAAATTTATTTTCATCATTGATGAGTGGGATTATGTCTTAAGAGTCTTTAAAAATACCGCCTTAACAGATAATTACTTGTCCTTACTTAGAAGTTTATTTAAAGCAACTGCAGGCGCAGAGTGTGTTGCACTTGCATACATTACCGGAATTTTACCCATCAAAAAGTACAAAACTCAGTCTATTCTTAATAATTTCAAAGAATACTCTATGCTCAATCCTAAAGAGTTTGCCCAATTCTTTGGATTTACCGATAGTGAGGTAAGAGAGCTTTGTCAAAGCAATGATGTTTCTTACGAAGAAACACGCAGATGGTACGATGGATACCGCCTTGGCGATTATGAAATTTTACGACGACCAAGTCTAGATGATCGAGATCACAATCTAGACTACCTAATTTAAAAGCTAGCACTTAACGTGCTAGTAGCTGTTTAAA
>ONCS01000128.1 GCA_900316375.1 uncultured Succinatimonas sp.
AAGATTTACCACTTCTCATTGAGAAGGTGGTGTTTACCATCGCCCATAACCTTAATTTAAAAATTGCTTAAGGTCTTGGGTATAATTAAAATTAGTTGACCGTTCATCTATCACTAATTAACTTTGTGACAATGATCGGTTATGTTTGTTCGTCGTAATGAAATTTATAACCCAAATGCTATCCACCAATTAATTCAAAGCCATACTTTCTGTAATTATTGGTACCAAACCACCTCATCTGATGCAGTTAAAGATGCGATTGCTCATAATATCGATGATGTAAAGCGCGATCTTTTGAGAATGTATGATGGAGAAAAACTCGATATTGTAGATTTCTCAAAATTTAACAGTGATATCAGCGAGCTTAAAAGCAAAGATGCCATCATTACTTACCTAATTCACTTAGGATATCTAGCTTATGACCTTAAGTCTCGTAAGATCTACATCCCTAACGAGGAGATTAGACAAGAGTTTAAGAACATTTTAAAAGATGTTAAATATGAAATCTTAATTAAGCGTATTGAAGCTACCGATAAATGCCTAAATGACATTAAAGAGGGTAATGAACAAGAGGTCGCAGCTTACATAGAATCAATCCACAATAAGATTTCAGCTATCAATCTCTACAACAACGAAACTAGCTTGCGCTATGTAGTTTTGTTTGCTTTATACAATTCTGAGGAGTACTACCAACAACCACTTCAAGAATTACCATCAGGTAAAGGCTTTGCTGATCTTGTATATATTCCAAAGCCAGAGCGAGCAAACGAATATCCAACCTTAATTGAGCTTAAGTGGGATCAAAGCCCAATGACAGCACTTGAGCAAATAAAGCAACGTGATTACGTCGATAAGCTTAAAGAATCAAGCTCTCAAATTGCGCTTATCGGCATTAACTACAACGCTAAAACCAAAGTTCATGACTGCAAGATTGAGTATTTAGTAAAAGATCAAGAAAAGCTTGATGAGCAAAAAGTCATAGCCATGCTTTTTGATTAAGCAAAGAAAGCCGCTTACATTACTGCAAACGGCCTTTTGAGAAAATTATCTTTTAGGATTGAGCTTAATCCTTCCAAACTTCCTCAGAGATTTCCTTAACTAAAGCAAGCTTTGCCCATTGTTGCTCTTCGGTAAGCTTATTTCCAATCTCACAGCTTGCAAAACCACATTGTGGACTTAAGAATAGGCTCTCAAGAGGTACGTATTTTGCTGCCTCATGAATACGAGCAATTACGGTTGACTTATCTTCAAGTACAGGAGACTTGGTAGTGATCAAACCTAATACTACTTTCTTGCCAAGAGGTATGTACTTTAATGGCTCAAAGCCACCTGATCTTTCATCATCAAACTCTAAATAGAAAGCATCAACATTCTCTTTAGCAAATAGGTATTGAGCAACACTGTCATAAGCACCAGTACATGCGTATGTTGAGTGGTAATTACCACGACAAACGTGGGTTGCAAGTACTAGATCAGATGGTCTGTCTTGATAAGCAAGATTGTTAACTCGTAGGTATTTTTCAGCCTCTTGCTCAAATGATACGCCACCGTTTTGACGAGCTTCCCAATACTTAGAGTCTACGAACATGCCCCAAGTACAATCATCAACTTGAATGTTGCGACAACCTGCCTCATAAAGCTCTTTAATTACTGTTCTATAAGCTGCACCAATGTCTTCAATTAAAACATTGATATCAGGGTACACACTCTTAGTCTGCTCAATATTATCTTTACGGAAAAGCTCTGCTAGTAACTGAGCAGGAGCTGGGAAGGTCTGCTTTACAACGGTGTTCTCATCAGCAAATTGATTTACAAATTTAAAGTACTTTACCCATGGGTGGTTTTCGCCGGTAATTTTACCTACAAGCTTAATTGAGCCAGGTGCTGTTTCTTCACCATGGAAGAAATAGCCATGTGATAGCTCAATTTGCTCAATGCCGTTAAAGCCCCAAAAGAAATCTAAGTGCCAGTAAGCACGGCGGAACTCACCATCAGTGATTACTTTAAGACCGGCTGCTTTTTGTTTAGCAACTAACTTGGTGATCTCTTCATTTTCAACTTTGGTTAAATCATCACTTGAAAGCTTACCTGCTTTAAATAATGAACGAGCGCTCTTAATTGCAGGAGAGCGTAAGAAAGAACCTACGTGATCGAATCTGAAAGGAATACGTGAATTTGACATGATTTTATAACTCCAACTTATTAACTGCAGTCATGGTACAGAAGTTGAAGTTAAAAGAAAAATACTATTTTTGAATAGGTGGTAATAGGCATTAGCTATATCAGCTTTAAATGCCTATTTGCTTAAAGATAAGGATATGAAAGACAGATTAAACTTAAAACTACTACTCGATAAAACTGAAAGTAGGGTTGAATTTTGGCTTACCCTCTTTTTCATCTTTCTTTTGAGGATCATCTGCTTTGGTGGTAGTAACCTTTGTAGGTTCTGAAGTTTCTACAGTATCATCAGAGTCCTCTTCATCTGACTCTTCATCATAATAGTGGTCATCATCGTCGTCTTCATCTTCAAGTGAGAATAAAGGTGCATCTTCATCCATCTCACCGTCATCTGGGTAATTCTCATCTGGAGCTAACTCTAGTTGCTCTAAAGCTTTACCAATTGGCAAAGCAGAGCCTGTCTCTAGTGCAATTAACTGATCCATAGCTACATATGGAACAAAGATATCCTCTGATACGCCTTTAAAACGAGCTTTAAAAGAAATACCACGCTTTTGGAACTTAAGGCCATCGATTGCTTCTGGAAGTAAACTTAAAATGATATTGCCATCTTTTACGTATGCTTTAGGTACTTTAACTCCAGGAAAATTACAATCAACTAAGAGGTGTGGAGTGATCTTATTTTCTAAGATCCAATTGTAATATGCTTGGAATAAGAAAGGCTTTAAAGTAGTAAGTTTTTCCATAGAAGATCTCCTTAAGTCGTCCTATTATACAGTGAATAACCTCTCCCTAAAGGGAGAGGCTTCGAAGATCAGACCTTAAATATTGCTACTTAAGACCTATCTTCATCTAGAGGTGT
>ONCS01000127.1 GCA_900316375.1 uncultured Succinatimonas sp.
ACACCTCTAGATGAAGATAGGTCTTAAGTAGCAATATTTAAGGTCTGATCTTCGAAGCCTCTCCCTTTAGGGAGAGGTTATTCACTTTTACAATCTTTGCAAATACCGATCATATTGACGTTGCAACGCTCAATGATGCCTTCATCGTGAGATGCGAACATTTCTTTAACCCGGTCATAATCTGCAATATGAATGTCATGAACTTGATGACATTTTGTGCAGTAGAAGTGGGCATGAGGTGCAGGGTTTGGATCGAAGTGAGTAATGCCATCGCCGACATCAATTGCCTGAATTTCACCTAAGTCAGTTAATAACATTAAGTTACGATAGACAGTACCAAGTGACATCTTTGGATGTTCAACTCTGATCTCGTTATAGAGTTTTTCTGCTGTTGGATGGTCGATACGACCCCATAAGTAGTCTCGGATAACCGATCTCTGTTTACTGTTTCTTCTTTGGAGCATAGAGTTCCTCGAATTTATTAAGAATTATTCTTGTTTTTTATTATATATCAAATCAAACTTTTTGCCACTTAATAAGAATAATTATCGCTTAAATATCCTATTTATTGGCCATAAAAGTGATAATAGTATCACTTTTCGATGACGTCATTTTGCGTGACGGATCACGTTAATTATATATAGATATATACTTAAGATAAATAAAAGGCCAGCTGCGCACAAAAATGGTGTTCTTTCACCTAAAAAAGTCAAAAGAGTTGAGGCCACAATAGGTCCTAAGAGGTTTCCTGACTGCTGAGAGCTAAAAATTAAAGAATAAGCCCTAGCGTGATAGGTCTTTTCAACATGCTTTGCGGTGATCGAATTAGCTGAAGGGGAAATCGTGCAGATAAACAAACCAAAGACAAATTGCATGATAGCAAAAGTTAATAGGTGATAGTTAAAGCTTTGGATCAGATCGCTTACAGCAGCACCAAAAGAGCCAATACATAAAACCTTTAAAAAGCCATGCACAGTGCCAAACTTACCCCAGAAAGGTGAGATTAAGGCACCTGCAAAACCACTTAAGGAGAAGATCACACCAGAGAGCGCTACAGAAAAGTCATTTTTACTCATGTTCTCTACGACATTAGCAAGCACAGGCACAATCAGCATAATCACCATGGAGTGAATAAAAACACACATGCACAAAGAGCGCATGATCGGATCTTTTATCAGTTTTATAAAGCCTTCAAATTGACGATCATTAGCTTGTAAGCTTTGTTTGCATTTACACTCTTGATCTTGATTAGGCTCTTTAATAAAGATGATGTCAGTAAGAAGAATAAATAAACTTACAAAGATGATTATAAAAAAGCACTCTTTAACACCTAAAAATTGAGAGATCACGCCTCCTAACATTGGTCCTGTCAAAGTACCTAATAAAATTCCACTTTGCATATATCCCATGTAAATGCCAGCTTTTTGCTCTTTGGCGATGCAAGATACTAAAGATAGGAAAGCTGGGATAATGCCACAAGCTAAGCCTTGAAAGGCTCTTGAGAGACAAAGTTGTATAGCATTAGTTGATAAATAGGCAAAAAGATAAGATAAAGCTAAAAGTATGAACACGAATGTGAGCATGAGCTTTTTACCATATTTATCAGCAAAGTGTCCCCACAAGGGAGAGATGACAATACTTACAGCGTAGGTTGAAGAGTAGGCTAGTGCTGTGTAAAAGTTAAGAGCAGAATTATCAGTATTAAGCTCTTGAAGATATAGAGGTAAAAAAGGTAGTACTAAGGTGCTACTTGCACTTAGTAAAAACACATTGATACATAATAAAGTAATTACAAGCTTTTCTTTTGACATGCAAAAAGTATAAGCATGAGCCTTTGAAAATTAAAGAGATTTGCTTAAAAATTGTTGGTGAATTTAAAAAAAAGCGCTAGTTTTTGCTAGCGCTGAACATAGAGACAATTATATGGATTTGAAATCTTTTTAGGCTCCAACTAATGAGCCTGCTCTGTCAATGACATGACCTATGATGCAGATATTCTTTAAGTCTTGCTTAGATAAAAACTCATCTTCATAGGACTTGTTCTCAGAGCGGATAATAAGTCCTCCGCGCAGTGGGGCAATCAATCTTTTTACATGTAAGCCTTTTTCATCGACAAAGGCATAAATATCACCATCGACAATTTTGACATCAGGATCGCAGTCAACTACTACATAGTCGCCATTTCTAATTAAAGGCTCCATGCTGTCACCTAAAACTTTAAAGCTTTTGCAGTATTTAGATGAAGCTATGCCGTACTTTTCAAAGTAAGATTTGTGGAAGGTGGTGATACGGTCGTACTTATATTCAGTGTAATGAGGCTCCCCATCTTTTTTAGGATTAAAGGTAACTTCAAAGCGTGGGATCTGATAGTAACTGTCATTGCTTTGATTTTCACCTAAGGCAGAGACAATCATGCCATTGTCTTCACCTGTGATAAGCCACATTAGATTCACATTTAAAGCCTGTGAGATCTTAATTAGAGTATCGATTTTTAAATTCTTAATTTTGCCATTTACAATCTGCGAGATACCACCTTCAGAGATAGCAGCTTTTGAGGCTAATTCAAAGCCTGTCATATGTTTTTCGTAAAGGGCTTTTTTAATACGATCACCAATGCTTGCAGTACTCATAATCATCACCTAAGAAGCTTACTAAAATTTCTTAAGTGCAGTATAACTATCTTTAATTAAGTAATTTGTATCCTCACCAAAGTAGGCTTATTAAAAGTAAAAATGCCGTTTTGTAGTGCATCTTTGTTTAACTTAAGTGCAACTTTAGTTAGCAAAATTTTGTCATTAGCTCTCATTGTGAGAATTAAGTCATGCACTTTGTATAAGATCTTATTTATAATCAAATACTGCAAATCCTTGTCAGAGCGTAATTAGGCACTATAAAAGTGTTTAAAAAGTTTTGATAACCACCTTTAGGAAGATCATGTTCAAGTCATCAAAATTATCATCTGTCTTTAAAGCTTTAGCTTTAAGTAAATACCTCTTTTGCTACTCAGAATTTAGTGGTTTGGGAAGATGTTAATAAAGGCTTTGGCTTAGAAGTTGCCATTAAAGATTTTGAAAAAGAGCATGATGATATTAAAGTTAGTGTCAAAGAAGTAAGCTCCATCTTACAAGAAGATAAGCTCATAGAAGCAATTGAGAATTCATTAGAGAGCCCTGATATCTTAGTGCTCTTACAAGACAGAGCTAAGCTTGTCTATGATAAGGGCCTACTTACTCCAATTAAATTCATGCAAGTTGACATCCTCCCCTTGCTAAAGCAAGGGGATTCCTACCGCCCCATATAGTTTCCTATATGGGGATTCGACGGGTTCGCGTTGC
>ONCS01000129.1 GCA_900316375.1 uncultured Succinatimonas sp.
AAACGTAGCTGAAAACGTATCTGATGCAAGATCACGTATCCGTGATGCAGATTACTCTGAAGAGGCATCAAACTTAACAGCTCAGAACATTGTTCAACAAGCTGCAACCACAATTTTAACTCAGGCTAACCAAAGACCTCAGATCGCAACTAGCCTTCTAGGTGGTTAAACCTTAGCTTAACAAACTCCCCATAGGTGCCTAGGGTCAACTCTAGGCACGCGAGGATAAGTTAAGCTAAGAAACTAAGTTTTCTTGATTGTTCAAGAGAATAAGTATGTTTGTTTATCCAAAAATTTGACTAAGACTTAAAGTAGCTATTAAAGGCTACCTATCGTCGTTGCTTGTAGATAAACAAAAGCTAAAAGGTTGGCCCATGAAAAAGACAAGAAAAAAGCGGTAGGACTTACTCTTACCGCTTGTGCTTTAGGTACTACCTAAATAAAACTTTAATTAAACCTTTCAAAATTAAGCAAAAACCGAAATTCCTACCTTATTTTGCAAAGTTTCCATCTTATCTTGAGATTGCACCTGCTGATAAGCATTAACTTGCTTTGATTGAGTTGTACGGTTACTCTTTTGCTCTTCGTATTCTGAATAGACATCTTCATAGGTAGCTTGAGATGCCATCTTATTAACACTTTTAGCTTCAGCCTTGAAAGATGCTAATTTCTCGTCTTTTGGATTATTTTGGGCATTAGCTCTTTGTTGCTCGTCAATACGTTGACGATTAGTAGCGCTTTGAATAAATTGGAAATTGCTTCCTGCGTTAACTGAGCTTACAGACATACATACCTCAAAATAAGTGTTTATTTAATTGTAAGATCTTGTGGCAAGTTTTGCCACTTTCACCAATCAAAACTTTGGCCTACATTTACTTTTTTATGATTTATAAGCCAGTTGTTTGAAAAGCTACTAGCTAAGTGTCTTTTTTCAGCTTGTTACTTATTTGGAACTTGATAGCTAGTGCTGCTCAGATACCTTCTTCCAGGTCACTTCATTTCTTACATAAAGTGGCAAAGCATCTTGCGCTTCAACTATGTCTCCAGTTTCAAACTTTCTTTGGCCTTCAGTTAAGATATACTGAGCCTTTGGAAAATCTGCTATACTCTCAAGTACAGCAATATCACCATCAGTACTTGCCTCATTGATAATGGCAATACCAGTACCTGCGCCAATTAAATTATTTGAGCCATTAACTAGCTCTTTGACTTTATTTACAGCATCTACAGGCTTTAACACACGCTCTTCATCAAGTAAGGTTAAATAACGATTTTCATCTAACTTGTAAACAGCTAAATACACCTCACCCATGCGTGCATCAATTGAAGATACGATGTAATCAGGAGTTGTTTGAGTATTTGACAAAGCTTCAATAGCAAGTGCTTTAAGAGAGGTAACCAAAGCTACCTTCTTATCTAGAGCAAGAGCTATTCCTTGAGCGGTAGAGGCAGCAATACGCACACCTGTAAATGAGCCAGGACCTGTTGATAACACAATGCCGTCTAACTCATCTTTAGAAACTTTTGCCTCTTTTAAAACCTCATCAATCATTGGCAAGATCATCTCTGCATGCTTTTGCGCAGCGCTAATTGATCTAAAAACAATCTTTTCATTATTTTTTAAAGCTACAGAGCAATTCTCTGTGGAGGTTTCAAGTGCTAAAAGTTTCATATACCCATCCTTAATTTTGGGCATTATTTTAACACAATTAGGTTATTTTAAGAGTTGATAAGGTGTGAGATATTATGACTTAGAGCTTGTCTAAATCATCTTGAGTAAGTTTTGGGATGTCACTATCTTCAATGTCGCTTGCCTTTTTGGTCATAATGTTAGCTTCATGATTTAAAGCACTAGCTCTAGCCTCGTCGCTGACACCAATGAACATTAACATCTCGTCAAGTGAGTGACACTCGGTCATCTGAGGCAAGGATTTTAAGAAGATCTGACCAAAGTTTTTAGTCTCTAATCTAGGATCGGCAATGATGATACCGCCTTTATCGGTTTCATGGCGGATAAGACGTCCTACACCTTGACGGAGATCAATAACCGCCTCAGGCACACAAATTCTAATAAAGTGATTAGTCTTAGGATTTTTAATATCAAAGACTTTACAGCGAGCTCTAAATACAGGATCTGAAGGTGTTTCAAATGGTAGTTTATCAATAACTACCAAAGACAAAGCATCTCCTGGTACATCCACGCCAGCCCAAAAAGATGAGGTTCCAACTAAGATAGCTTTACCATTTTCTTTAAAGCGCTTGATGATCTCTGGATTTGACATACCCTTATTTTGACAAAAGATAGTTTTCTTGTCCTTATAGCGATTTAAAAGCGCTGCATAGCAACTATTTAATGCCTGATGCGAGGTAGTTAAAAAGAAGATACCACCTTTTACTCTATCAATTAAAGGAGAAAGGCTATCTACTAACAGCGCCATACGATTGTCATTATTAAGTGATGGATAGGTAAAGCCTTTTAAAATTGAGGATTGCTTTACATAATCAAAGTTACTTGCTACCTCAATTTTAGGAGTGGCCAAATCACCACCTAAATCACGTAAGAACTTTTTAAAATCGTGATTTACAGAAATCGTAGCAGAGGTTAATAAGACTGATAAGAAACTTAACTGTGCTTTATTTAAATACTCACCAAAGACATCAGAGATCTCAAGTGGGGTTAAATTCATCGCATAGCTCTTACGGCCGATATCTACATAGCCTACATACTTACCAAAGTAAGGATTTTTACCTTCATCTTCATTATCAAGATTCATTAAGGCTACAACTGTATCTCTTTGACAAGACACAAAATCAGCTATCTTTTTGAAAACTTCTTTGTCGTTATCTTCAAGCTCGCGCAGATGTCTTTCAGTAAGTTTAAGCTCAGTGTAAAGATATCCCATCTTTTGCCTAAACTCTTTATTGACCTCTTGATAATGCTCCATCTCACGAGTATCAGACTCATAGTAGTCATAGAACTTGTAGTAAAGAATATTGCGCTTGTTCTCGCCACCTGCCTCAGCGGTTAAAAAGTAAGCTCCTAATTCTTGATAGGCTCTAAAAAGGTGTTTAAATCTCTCTTCAGTAGGACCAATCGGCACGCCTTTAATATTCTTTTTAATAAAGACTAAATCTTCTTTTAAACGCTTGATATCGTGACTGCCAATGCTATGAGATAAGTGCTCACGGCCAATTGAAGGTAACTCATGAGCCTCGTCAAAGATAATCGCGTTGTACTTTGGCAGCATGATAGGTGCTTTATCAAGATCAAAAGGATCATCAAAGCCCATGGATGAGAAAAACAAGGAGTGATTGATGACCACGACTTTAGACTGCGTTGCCTTTTGTCTTGCTAAATATGCAAAGCAGTTTTCTGAAAACTTACATTTAGAGCGATGGCAACTTTCTGATGAGCAGGTGATCTTTTCAACTAAAGCTTTGCGAAACTTTGAGTTAACCTCAGCAAAGTCACAGCATGGAGCATCTTGAGCAATTTCTAAATCAGATCTATCAATGAGCATTTGCAGTTTAGCTAAATCTTCTTTAGTTAAAAAAGAAGCCTTAGCCCCCTCATCTAAAAGCTCTTCATCTGACTTATGCTTAACCTTTTTACCCTCTACTGTCTTTACTTTCAAGCTTGCAGTATCAGTACTGTCTTTAACCTCTTCAAAGTTTAGGGCATGAGTTTTGACAAATTCATCTGAGACTTCTTCAAACTTACGACGGCAGAGGTAGTTACTAAAGCCTTTTAAGGACATAAAGTCAGGACGTAAATTTAAGATATCAAAAAGATTAGGTAAGTCTTTTTGTACAAGCTGATCTTGAAGGGCTTTTGAGGCTGTGGAGATCACCACCGTCTTTTGCGATAAGATTGCAGGAATTAAATAAGCAAAGGTTTTACCAGTACCAGTACCTGCCTCACAGACTAAAACTCTTTCATCAGCCTTACCATAAACAGTATCTTGCCAAGCTTTAGCCATAGTAAGCTGTCCATTACGGACTTTAAAGCCAGGAATTTTTTTAGCAAAAATACCACCTACACCTAGAACTTTTTCCACGTCTAGGTGATGCAGATTAGCTAGATCTTGATAAAGTTTAGAAGTTTGTTTATTAGCTTCTTCACTTAAGTGCTGTAGGTACTCTTTGTATTCCATACCTAGATTATACTTGTTTTTATGACTTAGCTTTTAAGACTTAGATTTTAAGTACATGCATGTAACAATTTTTACAGTCACAAAGAATTTTAAACTTTTGCCCACTGACTAAAAGCGTGAAACCAGTCACCTTACCACCTTGCTTTGAGCACTTGCCATATTGGTTTATAAGACAATACTTAGTGGTCATCACTGAGTCTTTGATGATCTTATCTAATCCTGTATCATCAAGTCCTACGGAGCAGCCACACTCTTCATAGGCTTGTCTTGAAGTAGTATTTAAGACTAAGCGTGAATCTACACGTGGATATGGGTAAGTTTTTTCAGATACAAGCTTAAATGGGATTAAGTAATTATCTTGATTTGAAGCTTCGGTATCTTGTGAAATCTTAGTATTTTCACTTTGTTTAAAGCACTCAATAAATTGAGCTACACACTCTCGACGTAAGGTGTTAATCAAAGAAATGGGAGCGGTTACCTTATTCAAATTTCCTTTAATTTGAGTTTTACTACATACAAACAAAGGATCAACTTTCTTAACTAAGGTTTGCTCAAGTTTGTCTTTTGAAATTGCTTTTAATTCATCACTGTAATTGATAACTAAAGTTTTAGTGTAAGTAATACCTAAGTTATAGTTATCTTGAGCCTTTAATACTAAAGCAATACTACGCTTAGACTTATCAAAGTTATCAGCGAAGATAACATCATTTTGCTTGTTGTCATTAGTCTTGTTATCTAAATTCTTATCAAAGTTCTCAAGAATACTTAAATCTAATGAATACTCAACTGTTCTTAAGGCAAAGTCTTTTTGCTTAAACTTACTTTCAAAATCGACATCAACATTCTTAAAAACTACAGTGTTTGGCTTTAAGTTTAAACTTCCTAAAACCTCAAAGGTTGCTTCATTGCCTTTAATTTGTACAACTTTATTAACTCTAAAGCCTTCAACAGTATGTACTCGCTCTGAGGTTAAATTGCTCTCTTTATTTACAGGTGCTTTTAAGTAAGTTAAGCCATCACCGTTGTTTAAACTAGATCGATTAAAGAGTTTTAAAGCAACTATTGTTAAATTGCCTTTGCGTCTGCAAGAGATAATCTTGCCGGTTTTAACACCTAAAAACTTAGGAGTTAAATCATTGACAAGATTTTCTTTATTACCCATTAAAAGACCGTCGGTAAAGACACGATTAAAGGTCTTATTTAAATCTGGGGTAAAGTTATATGAACACTTACCGACGCTTAGACGAGCGCAATTTACGCCCTCTTTTTGGAGCTCTTTAATAGCTATATCTAACTTTTGATTAAAGTAAGCTGTGGTATTTGCAACATACAATGGATCTTTAAGTCTGCCTTCAAGTTTAAAAGAGCTAACCCCTGCTTTAATTAAATCTTGTAAATGCTTTTCTTGATTATTATCTTTTAAGGACAATAAATGTCCTACCGCTATCTCTTGATCATCTTTAAAAAGCTGCATTGGCAAGCGGCAAATTTGTGCGCACTCACCGCGGTTTGCAGAGCGATGCTTTAATAAATCTGAGATATGGCAAATACCAGAGACGCCAACACACAAAGCTCCCATCACAAAAGCTTCAAGTTTTAAATTAGGACAAGCCTCATGAAATTCTTTTATCTGAGCTAAAGTAAACTCACGAGGCATTACTACCTGTTTAACCCCAAGCTTTTCATAAAACTTAAGCTTTTCTACTGTATCAATACAGCATTGAGTAGAGGCGTGTAATTCTAGATTTTTAGGGATCTTAAGTTTAAAAATACCTAAATCTTGAACGATTAGAACATCTACCCCAATTTCAGAGAGTTTATAGATGAGATCTTGAGCCTCAAGCAATTCATTATCATGCAGTAAGGTATTTACCGTAACATGCACTTTAGCTTTAAAGCTATGGGCAAGGCTTACAATGTCTTTTAAAGATTCTAAGGAATTGGTGGCAGCAGCCCTAGCGCCAAAGCTAGGACCACCTATAAAGATTGCGTCAGCGCCACATTTTAAAGCAACGGTGGCGCATTCTAAATCACGGGCTGGAGATAATAATTCTAGTTTAGTCGTCAATTGAGAACTTTGCATAAACTTGAGATTCAACTACCTGCTTTTGAGGAGTATAAGTTCCCTCTACAGAGCCTTCTGCGTTATCCATCATTGAAGCTTTCATTAAACGAGCACCAACAATTGGCTGAGCTTCAGTTTCATAACCAAACTTTAATAAGCAAGGTTTGCCTAATTTTACATCAAAGCCCTCAGCTAATACTTGAGCTTTTTTCTTAGCATCAGCAATAGCTAGCTTTTGTGCCTGTTTAATTAAGTCTTGATTATCTTTAAGCTGATAATCTACAGAGTTAATCTCGCTAATACCACTATCAAGAGCTGCCTTATTTACCTTATCAATTAAATCGAAGTCTTTAAGTTCAATTGAGACAAAGCGATTAGCTACATAACCATCAAAGATACGTTTACGCTCAGTATAGTGATAAGTTGGATATACAGAAATTGACTGAGCTTTAATTAAGTCTTTATCAACACCTAAGGCAGTTACTTTCTTAATTAAAGAATTTACTTGCTCTTCAACGGTGTCTTTGGACTTTTTAGCTTTATCTGACTTAAAAGTTGCATTAACAGAAATAATGGCAACATCAGGCATAGCCTCGATACGGCTTTGACCATTAACTTCAATGACACCTGCCTTATTGCAATCATAAGCCTGGGCGCTAAATGAAGTAGCACCTAACATTGCAGTAACTAGAGCTACTAATTGAGCTTTTTTTAAATTCTTTAAATTAGACATAAATACCTCACACAAAAAGGCGTTCAACAAAGTAATAATTAAAGCCTAAAAACAAAAAGGCCTTACAGTGAATATTTGCACTATAGGGCCTTTTGCTTAGATTAAACTTAGATTATTTCTTGTGTAACTGACGTGATGCTTCAGCTGCTGAAATTACCATCTCTAGTGATGAGTGAGCATCTGATGCAGCTTCAACAGCAGCACCTACAGCACCTTCTAAGATTGGAGCATCAGCAATGCGTACACGCTGCTTTAAAGTATCATCTAACATAGAAATAGCAGCCTGTGAGCTAATCACACCTGAACCTAGGTCGCATAGAACTGCAACGCCGTCGCCTTCATCAGCCTTCTTAATTGCATCTAAGATGCGCTTTGGATCGGTGCCTAACTTACCTTCAGCATTACCACCTGCTGCAATGATAGGTAATTTGTGCTCGCCAGATGCTGAGATCTGCTCAACCATATCACAAATACCTTCTGCAACCTTAACGCTGTGAGAAACCACTACGATACCAATCATGGAACAACTCCTTGAAAAACTAATTCTTTGTAATTACGTATTAACGTATATTCTAATAAAAACAGTTGCTTAAAAATTCTACATTATTCACATAGTAATAATTTATTGCACTTAAGTTAAAGCTACATAAACCTATCGTGCCTACGATACTTTCTTTCATACCGTGTTTTAAATCTGTATCGCTTGTACTATGTATAGCACAATACACACAAATATCAAAGAAAATTAAGCATTTTTGAAACAAATTTTCAATGATACTTACGAATTACGGAAATTACAGGTCCTATAACCACCACTCTACTCTCTTCATTTAAAGGAATTGGTGAAAAGTCTTTATTATGTGGAATGAGCATAGGATGCTTACCAAGTCTTATCTCTTTAATCGTAAACTCATTATCAATAGAGGCTACAACAATATCCCCATTTCTTACCGGTACTGAAGAGTCTACTAACACATAATCTCCACTCATAATGCCAGCATCTTTCATCGATTCACCATGAACTTGATAGATGTAAGTAGATGATGGAGAGCGCACTAAAAACTCATTAACATCTAAGTCCCCATCAATATAGCCACCGTTTGGAGCCGGAAAGCCTGCTTCAATGGTATCGGAGGCTAGAGGTAGTTTTACATGAGAATGAGCCTCTGAGGCTGTACCTAATGAGGTTAAAGTAATGTCATCTTGCATAGAAATTACTAACAAATACTAGTAGTAGAAAATACAAAGCCCTGCATGACAGGGCCTAGATATTTTAAAGAGATTAGATTAAATACTCAATATTGATTTGAATAGCTAAATGAATTGTTAAGACTTAGGCATCCTCATCAATTCTTGAACCGATGACATAGACATCAGCTAAATTAGCTTTATTCGAGGTGATCTCATCGATGAGCTCTTCGTTAAAGTCCTTTTCTTTATCGCTGTTGTCTATGGCTTTATACTTAGGCTCTTTTTGCTCCTTTTTGCCAATTTCACGAGACTTACTTGCTTTAGTAGTAGCTGCGACTCTGCGTCTATAGACTAAATTTTCCGCGCCTAAAGCAGGACGAGGTAATACAGAGTACAAAAGTTCTTGTGCCATGTTTGCCTCCTTAAAGTTTTTCTCTTTTTCTTACCTTATTAACGGCAAAAATTAAAATTTCTAAACTTCTTACTTTAAGTATAGGTCATAAGCTCTAAAAATGGCTTAGTAGAGTCAATATTTAAGATTTTGTAAGTCAAATTTGAGCATTTTCAACATTGCTAAGTGTGCTATAATTTTGCGTATCTATTATTTGAATTATCAAAGTTTTTAACTTGATACAAACTTTATACAAACAAAGAGGTCATCATGAGCGAAGAGACTATTTTTACTAAGATCATTAAAGGCGAGATCCCATCAAAGCAAGTTTATCACGACGATTTAGTTACCGCTTTTGAAGACATTAACCCTAAGGCTAAACACCACATCCTAATTGTTACTAACAAGCCAATTCCTACAGTATCTGATGTAGAGCAAGAAGATGAGCAGTTAATGGGCCACTTATTTATCGTAGCTCGTAAGATTGCTGAGCAACTAGGTGTTGCCAAGTCTGGCTACCGTTTAATCGTTAACTGCGGTAAAGATGGTTGCCAGGAAGTTCCTCACATTCACATGCACTTCTTAGCAGGTGGTAATTTAGGTTTAGGCGGTTTCCCTGAGAATAAGTAAGTCATGTTTTTAAGAAAACTCTCTTTAATCTCAATTGCTGTAGGTGCCCTAGCACTATCTGCTTGTAACACCTACTATTTTGACAGTTCAATTGGACCTGATGGTCAGCAAGTTGTTACTCAAAAGGCAAAAGCTAAAGCTAAGACTACAAAAAAAGCACCTGTCAAAAAGAATACTCAAAATAAGGCACAGCTTAATAAGAACAAAGCTCTACTTACCCCTTCTCAAAATGAAGGCTTAGTAACAGTCAATGAGAATAACACTGCAGCTTTATCTGATGTTGGTGTGGTAAAACCTTTTGCCCAAGATGCGCAAGGTAATGATTTATCAACTAACGAGTCTTTAAATCAAAAGGCACAAGAAGTTTTAGGTACTACTAATAGCAACGAGCAAACAAGAGCATTAGTTACCCCGGTTGTTGATGTAAATCAAACTCCAAGTGGGGATTTAAAACCATTTGTTGAAAATGAAAATCCACAAAACTTAAATAAGCTTGAGCCTATTAATAACAATAGTGAGCCTGTAGTAAATCTTGATGTACCTGGTATTGAAAGCATCATCGATGAGGACAGTCCTGATAAGTGTGGAGCAAATTCTGCGCAAAAGGCAGCCTCAACTGCGCAAAAGCTTTCATTAAATCATGCTAAACGTTTAGTCAACGAGCAAGGCCCAATCTATGTTGCACCTACTATCATTCCAGAAAGTGCTCAAGATTGTGTCCAAGATGTCTCTGGTGTGATTTATCAGACCTTATCATCTCAAGGCATTAAAGCGGTTACAGGTGGTATGAGTGTATCTCAAAACACCGGATCATCTGCCTTAATTCCGGCTCTTGTTAGAGCATGTCGTCAAAAAGGCATTAGATTATTGAATGTCTCAATTGTGCGTCACATTGGGCACAAGACAGTAATTACCATTCGTAACATCCGTGTTAAAGATGGTATTACCCTAGTGCAGAACACTACTCAAATTTAGTGTTTGTCTAAGTTATTTTAATTACAAGCAGTGCCTAGCACTGCTTTTTGTGTTTTTATGATTAGTTTATCTGATGTAACCATTATGCGTGGTACTAAGACCTTATTAGATCACGCCTCAACTAGTATTTTTCCTGGTCAAAAAGTTGGTATCATTGGTCGTAACGGCTGTGGTAAATCTACTTTATTTGCTGCTATCAAAGGCGAAGTGGTAACTGAAAGTGGCAATATCTGTGTACCTCGTGGCTTTAAGATCTCATCTGTAAGTCAGCAAACACCATCTTTGGATATCCCTGCTTTAGATTATGTAAAGCAAGGCGATCTTGACCTTCAAGAACTACTTCGTGAAAAAGAGCGAGCTTACGCACAAAACAATGGTGAAAAGATTGCACTAATTGAAGATAAGCTAGGTATTGCAGGGGCTTGGACTATTGATAGCCGCGCTAAAATTTTAATGCATGGCTTAGGCTTTAGTGAAGATGAGATGGGCAAAGCGGTAAAAGAGTTCTCAGGTGGTTGGAGAATGCGTTTAAACCTAGCGCAAGCTCTAATCTACAAGTCTGATGTACTCTTACTTGATGAGCCTACTAACCACTTAGACTTAGATACTATTATCTTCCTTGAAAACTACTTAAAGAGCTATCAAGGCACTATCATGTGTATTTCCCATGATAGAGACTTCTTAGATACTTTCTGTAGCCATATTCTGCACTTTGAGGCAGCAAAACTTGTAACCTACACTGGTAACTACTCAGATTACGAAAGATTACGCGCTGAGCGCATTCGCTGTGAAAAAGCCAACCGTAAGCGTGAAGAGGCCTCTCTTGCCCATATGCAAGACTTTGTGGAGCGTTTTAGATATAAAGCATCTAAAGCTAAACAAGCTCAAAGTATGTTAAAGGCCATCGATAGACTTAAACTTACTGCAGTTACTGCAGAAGAGTCCCCTTATCACATTCACTTTCAAGATCCAGAGCGCACTGTAGATATCATTGCCGACTTAAAAGAGCTTGATTGTGGCTATGGCGATGAATCAATTTTAAAGAACATCAACTTGATGTTAATTAGAGGCGATCGTATTGGTCTTCTAGGTCGTAATGGTCAAGGTAAGTCTACTTTAATTAAGACTTTATGCTCAGTCATCCCTCCTGTCAAAGGCACTGTCACCTTAGGTAAAGGCATTAAGATTGGCTACTTTGCGCAGCATGAGCTAGATCAACTCTCAGGACAGATGAGTGCTTTAGATCATTTACGCGCCATTGATCATGATGCTAAAGAAAAAGACTTACGTACTTTCTTAGGTTCATTCTCTTTTAGTGGCGATAAGGCTACAGCTAAAGTTGAGACTATGTCAGGTGGTGAGCAGGCTCGTCTTGCTCTTGCTATCGTTGCCTATCAAAAGCCTAATTTATTACTTTTAGATGAGCCTACTAACCACCTAGACTTAGATATGCGTGAGGCCCTATCTTTAGCCTTATCTAGCTACCAAGGTGCTTTAATTTTAGTATCCCATGATAGACACTTATTAGAGGCAATTGCTGATAAACTCTGGCTTATCGATGATGGTAAGGTAAGTGAGTTTAATGGTGACTTAAACGACTATCAAGAGTTCCTAAACAAGAAGAACAAAGAGTATAAAGACAAGTTAGATAGCAGTGAGAATAACTCACAAAATGGCCAAATTACTATGTCAAATGCGGCTAAAGCTCAAACTTACAAGACTAAAGAGCAAAAGAAACTTGAAGCTCAAAAGCGTCAAGCTTTGCGTCCTTTAAAGCTTGAAATTGAAAAGCTTGAAAAACACATGGAAAAGCTTAAAAAGGATATGGCTGCAATTGATGAGGCTTTAGCTGACGGCTCTTTATATCAAACAGATAGTGCTAAGGCTCAAGAGATGTCTATAAATCGCGCTAAACTTAATGATGAGCTTGATGAGACAGAAATGACCTGGCTTGAAAAGCAAGATGAGCTTGAAAAAGCCCAAGCTCAATAAGATCTAAAAAGCAGCCTTTAAAGCTGCTTTTTCTTACCTAAATCATGATTAAATTCTTACCAAAGCCCTTGATTAGAACATGCTATGATTATTAACGTAAAGGTTCTTACCATCAAATCTAATTACAGAGCGGTATTCATCCCCCACATTTACAAAGAAAGGATTTCCCTTAGCCTCGCCTGTAGTTTTAACCGTGATCTCTCCATCTACCTTCATAGGCTCTACTGTTGTATCTAAGTCAACATGGCCTGAGGATTCTAGAGGTAGCTTTTCTAAATCACGTACGCCATAGAATAGACCTACAATTTGACCTAAGGTAGCATTAGCTTTAGCTACATCAATTTCTTTTACAGTTGATAAGATCTCCATAGGAGAGTCTAAATTCCCCTTAGCAGCCTTTCTAAATACCGGAATACTTAAAGACTTAATCATCACATCAAAATCAAAGTCAGTGATGTAATCCATTAAATTATCACCTGTAAGTTTGAAGTTTAAGTCAAAGTTACCATTGCGGTGACGATTGTGAGCACGCAGTTCAAGATCAGTATTTCTTGAAGAAAAGCCGTGAGTGTAAAAATCTTCAATTGAAAGCTTAGTATAGGCAAAGTCTTTGAGCTCACTAAAGCCTACAAAGGATGACTCATAGCTAATTGAGCCCAAGCTTGCCATATTAGTAAGATCAAGATTTGAGACTTTAAGTTTTGACTTAATTTCTTCGTCGGTATTGAAATCGACTTCTGCTTTTAGATCTAAAACCGGATGAGTATTATCAATGTAATTACCCTTAAAATCGATATCAAGTGAGCCACGTGAAGTAATTGCGTTGTAGTTAATTGATGAGGCACAATTAACTGTACTTAAATCAAGATTGATAATTGAATCTTGTTTAATAAGCTTTTCTAATAGTTTATGTAAGTCAAAGTCTATAATAGCATTTAAAAAGCCTTTATTGACATTAACTAGCACAAAGGTAAATAAGCCACTTTGTTTGTCTTTAATAAAGATCTTGCCAGAATCTGTAAAGAATCCCTTTTCAATTGGCTCATACTTAAACTCAATAGAATTAGCTACAAGTTCATTGCTTACTAAGCCTTGAGCATAATTATTAAGATTTGCTAAGTGATTATCTACAGTCTTTCCTGTGTAATAGACACCGGTACCATAAATGGCACCTAAAACAAGTACTGAGGCAATTGATTTAAAAAGAGTTTTCTTGACAGTCATAATTAAATAGAAAGCTTACAAAAAGGTATTACAAGATATTAGCTAATTTCTAAATTTTGTCAATTAAGAAAACAAAAAAGCTCAAGCAAATTAACAATTTAATTACTTGAGCTTCTTGATAATTAGAATAAATGATGATTATTTTTTCTTAGGCATTCTTAACATTTTTAATCAATCGAAAATTATTAAGAGTTTTTCTCACTGCTTAATGACATTAGTATATCATAGATTTTTATTTTAACCAATTTTATATTCATATTTTTTAAATATGTGTAATAAACACAAACAATAAAGCCCAACTAGATACCAACAAATAGCATCTAATTGGGCTTTTACTTCAATCTTTGAGATTTTTAAACTATCTTTTAGTTATTAGTTTTGACCTTTAATAGCCTGGCGACCTAAGAATATAGCCTCATCACCTAACTCTTCTTCAATACGAATTAGCTGATTGTATTTAGCAATACGATCACTTCTGCTCATTGAACCGGTCTTAATCTGACCACATGAAGTACCTACTGCAAGATCTGCAATAGTAGTGTCTTCAGTTTCACCTGAGCGGTGTGAAACAACGGCGGTGTAACCAGCGTCATTTGCCATCTTAATTGCGTTTAAGGTCTCAGTTAAAGAGCCAATTTGGTTAAACTTAATTAAAATAGAGTTTGCAATGCCCTTCTTGATACCTTCAGATAAGATCTTAGTGTTAGTTACGAATAGATCATCACCTACTAACTGTACGTGATCACCTAGTTTTTCAGTCTGGTACTTAAAGCCATCCCAATCTGACTCATTTTGACCATCTTCAATTGAAACAATTGGATACTCTTTCACAAGATTGTCTAGGTAATCAGTAAACTCTTTTGAAGTAAAGCTCTTACCTTCGCCTTTGAGCTCATACATATGAGTCTCTTCGTTATAGAACTCAGATGAGGCGCAATCCATAGCTAAGGTTACATCTTTACCAAATACGTAACCTGCGTTCTCAACAGCCTCTTTAATGCAAGCAAAAGCCTCAGCATTTGATGAAAGGTTTGGAGCAAAACCACCTTCATCACCAACACCAGTTGATAAGCCTTTGCTCTTTAAAACTTTAGCTAGAGCGTGGAATACTTCAGCACCGATGCGTAGAGCCTCTTTAATGTTCTTACCACCTACAGGCTGGATCATAAACTCTTGAATATCAACGTTATTATCAGCATGCTGACCACCATTTAAGATGTTCATCATAGGAAGTGGCATTACATACTTACCAGTGTGGCCAAATAACTCACCGATGTACTTGTATAGTGGAACCTTACGGCTTTGAGCCTCTGCTTTAGCAACAGCTAAAGATACAGCTAAGATAGCATTAGCACCTAACTTATCTTTGTTCTCTGTACCATCTAAAGCAATCATGGTCTCATCAACTTTTTTCTGATCGCATGAGCAAAGACCTACTACAGCTTTAGCAATCGGACCATTTACATTAGCTACAGCCTTTAAAACGCCTTTACCACCAAAGCGTGCCTTATCGCCATCACGTAGCTCTAAAGCCTCACGAGAACCAGTTGAAGCACCAGATGGAGCTGCAGCACGGCCAAATGAGCCATCTTCTAAATAAACATCAGCTTCAACAGTTGGGTTACCACGTGAATCAATGATCTCACGGCCAATTACTTTAACAATCTTAGACATTTTTTCCTCTTTTTTAATTAAAGAAAGTTAGTTTGAACACATGAGTTGTATTGTAAGGTATTAGTTAGCATATTGCAACTAAAATTATTTATAGCTAATTTTAGTTAGCAATAACTTAATATAATTTATTGTTTTTTGAAAAAGATAGATGCAAAGAAACGAGAAAGGGCTTTAAGATTTCTCCTAAAGCCCTCAAAAATTTGTTTGTAGATTGAACTACAAGATCTTAGAAGGTGTAACGAGCACCTAAAGATAATAAGGTACCAGTATCAAGACCTGAAGTCTTAGTTACATGCTTATCTGAATCTGCATCAAACTCTGCCTCAGTCCATACGTTAAAGTGTGGATTAATTGCGTAGTTTACGTATACAGGAACACGACGGAAGATGTACTTAGGAGCATTCTCTCCCTTTTGATATACATCTGATAGGTTATAACCTACATAAGCACCTAGACCAAAGTCAGTCTTATAACCTGCTACTAACTCATAACCTTTTTGCTTGATGTCTTTAACACCATTAAAGAAAGTCTCACTGCCACGGGTTAATAAAGCACCAAAGTATAAACCTTGTGCAATTGAGCCCCATGAAACACCGAAAGCACCATTCTTGTAAGTATCAAAGAAAGTCTTAGCTGAGTGATTGCCTAAAGCATCTTTATCGTCTTGGCCTTTTAAGTATGAGTAACCAGCCTTAATTGCTAAAGGTCCAAATACTACGTTATCAAAGGTATAGCCTAAAGCACCAGAGAAACCGCCTTCAACGTCAGCTTTGATCTTGCCGGTCTTGAAAGCACCAGCTACAGGACGAACCATACCAACTTCGATGCCGTCAGCTGCGATTTGGTAAGCAACCTTTGCAAAAACACCGTAGTTATCATAGGTATATTGAATCTGACCATTACGACGATCGGTATAGGTTAATGCAGCACGTGCCCCCCAATCATCGAATACAACACCTGAAGTGGTGCTATATACAGCCTTGTTAGCATCATAGGTCTTACCTAGAACTAGTTTGCCGTAATCAGCAAAATCAAGACCTACAAATTGCTCACGGGTAGAAACTGTATCTGAGCCCTTGTTACCATTAGCCATTTCCCACTCGGTAAATGCTAAAGCTGATACCCAATCAGTAAGTTTGGTCTTACCAGCCATATTTAAACGAGCAGAGTTATTTAAATTTGCATCGTGATCGCCTGCTTTACCAGCATTGCCGTTGTAAACAACAGCCTGAACACGACCACCTACAGCTAAAGTAGTACCGTCTTTATCGTATACAGTTGCAGCATTTGCTGAGGCAGCAACAATAACTGCAAGAGCTAAAAGAGACTTTTTCATATCTGTCCTTAATTATTATTTTTTAATTTTTTGTAAAACATCTGTTAATGTGTTGTTATTGTAGCACTTTCAAGATCTATATACTCAAAAAACACTGATAGAGCAAAGAAATTTAATCTAAATTTGACACATTAATCAAAACTTTTTATGAACTTTTCTAAATACTACTCAAAATGGTAGTTTTGAGCCTGTGGCAAATCCCATACATGCTTTAAATTTTCAGGCATTAAAAGGTTTAAACCAAGCTCTCTAAATGGACCTACAGCGTGAAAATCAGAGCCAAGAGAGGCGTAAAAATCATACTTTTGACATAAGGTAGCTAGATAGTCCCTATCGCATGGGCGCATTTGTGAAGATGACACCTCAATGCCCACACCACCTGCGTCTTTAAAGTACTCCATTAAGGCACGCAGTTTAGTATTAGTTAAAATATAACGCTTAGGATGAGCTAACACAGGTACACCACCTGATTGTAAAATTACTTTGACAACATCTTTAACATCAGGCCAATTGGTTTTTACATAACAGCTTTTACCCTTTTTTAAATAGCTATTAAAAGCATCATCAGCACTTTGTGCTCGCCCCATCTCAAAGATGTAGCGTGCATAGTTACCACGGGTAATTGAAGCTCCTTCTCCGGCGCGCTTTACACATTCTTCATAAGAGTTTTTAAAGCCTTGCTTATCAAGCTTAGCGCCAATTTCCATGGCTCTTTGCACGCGTAATGTCTTTTGATTATCTAAAAACTCTTTTAATATTGGGCTTTCAATATCTAAAAACAAAGCTGCAATATGAATTTGCTTGTTCTCCCAAGTTGCAGAAAGCTCAGCCCCTGGAATTAACTCAAGTCTCCCACGAGCTGCCTCTTGAGCCTCTTTAACGCCTAATACAGCATCATGATCTGTTAGTGCTAAATGGGTTAAGCCTCGCTCAATAGCGCGTTCTACTAGAGCAGTTGGAGTAAAAGCACCATCAGATGCGGTTGAGTGTGAATGTAAATCAATTTTTGAAAAGTAAGCTGGCATCTTATAGTTCCTAATAATTTTTTAAATCACTTACATTAAAGCATAGATTATTGAGAAGTTTTTAGGTATTTTTGATTATTTTTCTTAAAGTGTTAGCAATTAAAAAGGCGCCGTGAATAACCTCTCCCTAAAGGGAGAGGCTTCGAAGATCAGACCTTAAATATTGCTACTTAAGACCTATCTTCATCTAGAGGTGT
>ONCS01000234.1 GCA_900316375.1 uncultured Succinatimonas sp.
GAAGATTGCAGCAATCTGCTCATAACCTGCTTTCTTAGCAACAGATGCGAAGTAAGTGTACTTGTTACGAGCCTGAGACTCACCAGCGAAAGCTGCTTGTAAATTCTTCTCAGTCTTAGTGCCTGCATATTTATTTGCCATAATATTTTTCTCTTGGTTAACTACTACTTTTTCAAAATCTGATTTAGGATGCTTGCATAATGGACATACAAAATCATCTGGAAGCTCTTCTCCTACATACTCATAGCCACAAATAGTACATCTCCAAATGGTCTGACCATTTGCAGTAGTACCTACAGCCTTTGGCTTTGGTTTAATGTAGTTTTGATAATATTCATAAGTTGCTGATAGGGTGTCTTGTAAAACTTCCATATCAGTAATTTCACCTACGAACATCACGTGAGATCCTAAGTCCTGAGACTTAGTTACTTTTACAGAAAAATAAGCATTTGTGCCTTCAGTAATATAGAAAATACCGTTAGCGCTACGCTTACATTGGGTAAAAGACTCAAACTTGTTAACATCTTTGCCACTTTGGAAGCCAAAGTGTTTGAATAAATCAAAACTTGCTCGCTGTGAGATCACTGAAACATTAAACTGTCCTGTCTTCTCAATCATTGAGGTAGTGAAGTTTGCTTTATTCACACAGACGCTAAGTTGGTTTGGAGAAGAAGCTGCCTGAATAGCAGTATTGACAATGCAACCATTATCCTTCTCTCCATCTTTAGCAGTAAGTACAAATAAGCCATAGCTTAATTTGTACATTGCCTTTTGGTCCATTTAGACTCCTTGCATGTGTTTTAATTTTGAATTTAGTTCTATTGAATATAGTTCAATAATTTTTAAATAATAAGAAAGCTTTGTTAATAATTTGATCTTAAGCTCAATTATTTATCTCTTTGTTTAATAGATTACTCTTAATAGTAATGATTATCAATATGTTTTATAAATTTTTTTTGAAAATTGCAAACGTTTTACGAGTCTTAAGTTCTACGTCAAATTTTAAGTAACTTTACTTTGCTAAAATTTAGCAAAACAACCTAGGAGAAAACATGACTTTCAAAGAATCATTAAGAGCTTGCTTTATAGAAAAAGGCTTGAGTTTTAAAGGCCGAGCAAGCAGATCAGAGTATTGGTACTTTAAGCTTTTTGAGGTAATTGCAGTAGCAGCTATTGTATTACTTGGAATTACTACCTACAGTTTTCTTGAAAATTTAAAGACAAGTGGTAGTGAACTCTACAAACCTCTTTATATTGCCTACTTAATTATCTTCTTTAGCGCTATATGCTACTTAGTTTTAATTGAGTATTGTGTATCGGTTCGCAGACTGCATGATATGAACTTTAATGCCTTATGGTATCTTTTAATCTTTGTATCAAACTTGATGTTTGCAACCTTCTACCTAACCTGGTTATTCTTTATATTTAAAGGCACCAAAGGCAAAAATCGCTTTGGTGAAGATCCATTAGCACCACCTAAGGCTAAAGATCAAAATTCAGAAATTTTTGTGAACAATAGTGATGATGATTTTTCAATTGAGACTGCTCAAGACTTAGCAGAAATTTCTGATCTTGAAGCAATGGATGGAAGAAAGGTTTCAGAGTCTACACAGATTCTGCAGGACAAAGATAAGACCTTTGGTAAGTTTTAATATTTAAGCTAAACAATACCTATTTGAAGGCGCTCAATTGAAGATAATTGAACGTCTTCATATTTTATATAGAGTCCATGTGATAAAATTTCTCTAATTCAAATATTTATACTACTTCTAGAGGTTAACAATGGAATTTCGTGAGGCAGTTGATGCCGTAAAATCAAAAGGAGCTACGCTTAAAGGTAGAGCTTGTAGATCAGAGTATTGGTGGTACCAACTATATATCTTGCTATTTGGTCTACTGCTATCTTTTATAGGTGGCATTTTAGTAACAGTAGGATTAATAACTGCAGGCAGCGTCATGGGCACTATACTCTTGTGTCTCGCAGGTCTCTTAGGTATCTACGCCTTTATTTACTATTTTATTTACTTATACTTAATTTTAGGTATCTGTGTTGCGGTACGACGTTTCCATGATGTTGGTATTAACGGCTGGGTATACTTATTATTAGTTTTGTTTGGTAATTGTTTAGGTGGCCTTGGTAACCTTGCAATTTTGATTATCTGTGTAATTGAAGGTACTAGAGGTCGTAATCAGTTTGGTGAAGATCCACTTGGCAATCAAAACACTACTGATTTTACAACTGTAGGTCAAAACAACGCTGATACTATTTTGCAACCTGAGAATAAGTAGTAATTATTGAAGGATTTTAAGATAATACCGCTTTAGTTGTGCTTTAGCGGTACTACTAAATAAGCAAAAGAATTAATTCTACTTATCTAATTGAGGTCCTTTTAAATCTTTGAATGCATTTTTTTAATTTCATCATCAGACTTGTTTGACACTTTTTCAATTTCTAAATTTCTTGCAATTCTTTCGCCTTCAAGCCTTTTGTTGCAATCTTCAAATCTGTCTTTTAGAAAAATAATAAATTCAGGGACAATGCCCAAAGTCAAATATACTGCTTTCCATATTTTAGAAAACAGTTCAACCTCTATCGCATATTCATGGACACAAATTCCGCGATATTTCTTTAAAACATCCCATTTTTCCTTTGCCATGAATGACTTAAGGATCTTATTGCACTCCTTGTTTTGCTCAAGCTTTATTACAGCCTCAGCAATTGTATTATATTCATTGACAGTGAAAACTCTGAAAGATTCATCTCTTAAAAAATTCTAAAAGCTTTTCATGAGCATACAACATTGCAAAAACTTTATTGTAGAAAATTGTGCAATTATGATCTGACAACAGCTCTTCTTTAGATATCTTGACTTCCTCCCCGCGCTAAAGCGCGAGGATTCCGACTGCTAACCTGCGCAAGCGCAGATTAGCTTCGGTGGGTTCGCGCTGCCGA
>ONCS01000025.1 GCA_900316375.1 uncultured Succinatimonas sp.
CACTTCTACTAGGTATTATTCCTGGTGGTGGTCAGTTCTACAACAAACAGATCGTAAAAGGTCTAATCTTCTTCGTATTTTTAGTAAGCTTCTTTAGCTGCGCAAAAGATCTTGTATCTCATGGTCTTTGGGGCTTAGTAACCTTAGGTGAAAAGCTTCCTCGTGATAACTCTATCTTCTTATTAGCAGAAGGTATTATCACCGTTTTGATGTGCGTTTTAGTACTTACCTTATGGGGCATTGCTCTTCATGATGGTTATGTATGTGGTAAGCGCCGTGACGAAGGCAAAGAGCTTTACTCAGTAAGACGTCAGTACAAGAACCTCTTAGATAATGGTTTCCCTTACTTAATGATTGCCCCAGGCTTTATCATTCTAGTATTCGTGGTGATCTTCCCTATTATCTTCGGTTTTGCTATCGCTTTTACTAACTACAACCTATACAATGCACCTCCTGCAAAATTAGTACACTGGGTTGGCTTTAAGGTATTTGAGAACATCTTCTCATTAAACCTATGGCGTAACACCTTCTTTGATGTATTACAGTGGACTGTAGTTTGGACCGTACTTGCAAGTACTCTACAATGCTCTGTAGGTGTGTTACTCGCAATTTTAGTAAACCAAAAAGATTTAAAATTCCGCGGTATTATTAGAACTATCTTCATTCTACCTTGGGCAGTACCAGGCTTCGTTACCATCTTAGTTTTCGCTGGTATGTTCAATGACTCTTTTGGTGTAATCAACAACACCATCCTACCTATGTTAGGTATTGAGCCAAAGGCATGGATGACTGATCCTTTCTGGACTAAGACTGCTTTAATTATGATGCAGACTTGGTTAGGTTTTCCATTCGTGTTTGCAATGACAACTGGTGTGCTTCAGGCAATTCCTGAAGACTTATATGAGGCAGCTACCATGGATGGTGCTAGCTCATACACCAAGCTACGTACAATCACTCTACCTTTAGTATTGTACTCAATTGCTCCAATTATCATCACTCAGTACACATTTAACTTCAACAACTTCAACATCATTTACCTATTCAACAATGGTGGTCCTGCTGTTCCTGGTTCAAATGCTGGTGGTACCGATATTCTAGTGTCATGGATTTATAAGTTAACCATGAGCTCATCTCAGTACTCTGTAGCTGCTGCTATTACCATCCTACTATCAATCTTCGTTGTAGGTGTAGCTCTATGGCAGTTCAAGCGCTCAAGCGCATTCAAGAATGATGAGATGGCATAGGAGATAGATTAAAAATGGCTAAGAAAAGTAGTATTAAGCGCCAAACCCAAATCCGTCTAGGCCTTACCTGGTTAGTAGTAGCATTTGTAAGCTTACTAATCATCTACCCTCTAGTTTGGACTGTTGGTGCATCACTAAACCCAGGTAGCAGCTTAATGAGCTCTTCAATTATTCCAAAGAAGATCTCTTTTGAGCACTATGCTGCCTTATTCAACGGTCAAGTAGACTACGTAACCTGGTACATTAACTCAATGAAGATTAGTTTCTTTACCATGGTTTTAACCTTAATCTTCGTAAGTTTCACTGCTTACTCATTCTCACGCTTCCGTTTCGTAGGTCGTAAGAATGGTCTAGTGTTGTTCTTACTATTACAGATGATCCCACAGTTCTCTGCACTGATTGCGATCTTCGTATTATCTCAGATGTTAGGTTTAGTAAATTCTCACTTTGCACTGATCCTAATTTATGTAGGTGGCATGATCCCAATGAACACTTACTTAATGAAGGGCTATATCGATGCTATTCCTCGTGATTTAGATGAATCAGCACGTATGGATGGTGCAGGTCACTTTAGAATTTTCTTAGAAATCATTATGCCTTTATCAAAACCAATTATTGCGGTTATTGCCCTGTTCTCATTCACAGGTCCTTTAGGCGATTTCATTCTATCAACCACTATTTTAAGAACCCCTGACCAGTTCACTCTACCTATTGGTCTATACAACTTAGTATCTATGAAGATGGGTGCAAGCTATACCACCTATGCAGCAGGCGCTGTACTAATTTCAGTACCTGTAGCCCTACTATTCTTATGGTTACAGAAGTTCTTTGTATCAGGCCTAACAGCTGGTGGCTCTAAGGGCTAATTAAAAAAATTAAAAAAATATAA
This sequence comes from uncultured Succinatimonas sp., assembly GCA_900316375.1. Taxonomy (GTDB): domain Bacteria; phylum Pseudomonadota; class Gammaproteobacteria; order Enterobacterales; family Succinivibrionaceae; genus Succinivibrio. The sequence goes on from ONCS01000025.1 coordinate 2,134, forward strand.
AAACTGTTTAACAAATAAACTAGGAAAAAATCTTATGAAAAAAGCATTATCAGTACTTGCAGGAGCAGTTTTAGCTGCGACCCTCTGCTCTTGCAGTAACGTTACAACACAAACAACTGCTAACAACACCCAAGTAAGTTTTACTAAAGCAAATGTAGCTTCTAACTACATTAAAGGTGCTGATATCTCTGAGCTACTTGAGATGGAGCAAAAAGGCATTGTGTACAAAGATCAAAATGGCGTTGCAACCGATGCTTTAAAGATCTTAAAGGACAATGGTGTTAACTACGTGCGTATTCGTCTTTGGAATGATCCAAAGGATGCTAATGGCAAAGAATATGGTGCTGGTAATGATGATTTAGCAACTGTAACTAAGCTTGCTAAGCGTGCTAAAGATTTAGGTATGAAATTCTTACTAGACTTCCACTATTCAGATTTCTGGACAGATCCTGGTAAACAGTTCAAACCAAAGGCATGGGAAAACTTAAGTTATGAAGAGTTGCAAGTAGCAATTCATGACTACACCCGTGATGTTATCAAGTCATTAAAGGCAGCAGGATGCATGCCTGATATGGTTCAAGTTGGTAACGAAATTACAGGTGGTTTCTTATGGCCTACAGGCAAGAGCTGGGGTATTGATACTCCTCAGCAAGAGTTTGACCGTTTATCAACCTTACTTAAGTCTGCTATCAAAGGCTTAGATGAGGCCAAAGGTGATAGTGAAGTTAAGGTAATGCTTCACCTAGATAAAGGTACTAAAAAAGATCAATACAAATGGTGGTTTGATGAGATCACCAAGCGTAACGTTCCATTTGACGTGATCGGTATGTCTTTATATCCATTCTGGGATGGTCCTATCGATAACTGCATTGAGAACATCAAATTTGTTAAACAAACATACGGTAAAGATGTGATTATTGCTGAGGCTTCATGGCCTTATACCTTAGAAAATGATGACAGAGTACCTAACTCTCCATCAGAGGCTGAGGCTTTAATTGGTGGTTATAACCCAACAGTTGAAGGTCAGTACTCATTCTTAAAGGACACCATGGAGAAGACAGAGCAAGCAGGTGCTTACGGTATCTTCTATTGGGGTACTACTTGGAAAGCAGGTCCTGGTATTACCTGGGCAACCCAAGCAGGTATTGACTACATCAAAGATAAATGTGGCACTAGCTGCCCTCCAGGCAATTCACGTGAGAACCATGCTTTATTTGATAAAGAAGGCAAAGTCCTTCCATCAATTAAAGTTTTCAATAACTAAAAAATTTAAACTACATAGCGTATCAAAGGTGTAACAAAATGGCTTTCGAACCTCTATTTGGAGAAAATAAAATCTTCTACGGAGCCGACTACAATCCAGAGCAGTGGCTTGATTATCCAGAGATCTTAGAAAAGGATATCGAGCTTATGAAGAAAGCTCACTGCAACATCATGTCTGTAGGCATCTTCTCTTGGTCAAAGTTAGAGCCTCAAGAAGGTGTTTATGACTTCTCTTGGCTAGATAAAGTACTAGATAGATTAAATGAAGCTGGAGTTAAGGTATTCTTAGCAACTCCATCAGGTGCACGTCCTACTTGGATGTCACATAAGTACCCAGAAGTATTACGCGTTTGGGATAATCAAATGCGTGCAATGCACGGTGGTCGTCACAATCACTGTAACTCTTCCCCAATCTACAGAGAGTTTACTCGTAAGATTGATACAGAACTAGCTAAGCGCTACTCAAATCACCCTGCAGTAATTGGTTGGCATATTTCAAATGAGTTACAAGGCTCATGCCACTGCCCATTATGCAAGGCTAACTTTAGAAAGTGGATGCAAAAGAAGTATCAAACTTTAGAGAACCTAAATAAGGCTTATTGGTCAACTTTCTGGAGCCATACTTACACCTCTTGGGAAGAAATTGATCCTCCTGCTACTATGGGTGAGATGGGAGTTCATGCTTTAAATCTTGATTGGAAGAGATTTAACACCGAGCTTTCAATGGATTTTTGCAAGCATGAGATTGATACAGTTAAAGCTGTAAATCCAAATCTTCCATGCACTGCTAACTTCATGGAATACTTCAATGACTATGATTACTTTAATTACGCTAAGATCATTGATTTTGTTTCATGGGATAGCTACCCAGAGTGGCACGTGTATAAAGATCAAGAAAGAACACCAATTTACACTGCTATGAATCATGACTTAATGCGTAATTACAAGCATGGCAAGCCATGGGTTTTAATGGAGTCAACTCCAACTTGCACTAACTGGCGTGGCACTTCAAAGCTTAAAAAGCCTCAGATGAATACCTTAGGTGCACTTCAAGCTGTAGCTCATGGTGCTGATAATGTTCAGTACTTCCAGTGGCGCAAGAGCCGTGGCTCATCTGAAAAATTCCATGGTGCTTTTGTTGATCACGTAGGTCATTTAGACACTCGTGCAGGTCGTGAGGAAATCGAACTTGGCAATAAACTATCAAAGCTTGGTGAAGTTGCAGGATCTTTAGTAAATGCTAAAGTTGCAATCGTCTTTGATCAAGAAAACCGCTGGGCAATTGATGATGCTCAAGGTCCTTGCAACAATGGCATGAAGTACTTAGAAGTTTGCCAAGACTACTACAAAGCTTTATGGAAGAAAGGTGTTAACGTTGATGCTATTGATGAGACTTGTGACTTATCAAAGTATGACGTGGTCATCGCTCCTATGACTTACATGATCCGTGGTGATTATGCTAAGCGCGTTGAAGAGTTTGTAAAAAATGGCGGTACCTATGTATCAAGCTTCTGGTCAGGCATCGTTAACGAAACTGATCTTTGCTTCTTAGGTGGATTCCCAGGCCCACTATCTAATGTACTTGGTATTTGGGATGAGGAAATTGAGTGCCTAGAAGAAGATGAAACTGTTAAAGTTCAGTCACTATGTGATGCTTTAGGCTTTAACTCGTGCTTTGAAGGCAGCCACTTATGTGCGCTAATTCATGCTAAAGAGGCACAAGTACTTGCTAAGTATGATTCAGACTTCTTTAAGGGCATGGCTGCTACAACTGTAAATAATTACGGTAAAGGTAAAGCTTACTATGTAGCATCTCGCATGGATGATAATTTCATTGAGAAGCTTGTAGCATCTATCTTAGATGAGAAAGGCATTAAAGGTCCTATTGATAATCTACCTTTAGCTGTATCATGCCACACTCGCTATAACGATAAGTCTGAATTCTTATTTGTAGGCAATTACTCAGACACTGCTGTTGATGTAATGCTAAAAGAGACTTACGAGGACTTATTAAATGGCGGTAATGTATCATCACAGCTACATTTAGAGCCATATGCTTCATATGTACTAAAAAAAGATCTTTAACGTATTAAAGACAAAGAAAGCGATACTATAACTATAAATTCCATTGCTGACCTTGAATACGGTATTTTGGGGAAAATTATAAGTTTAAAAACTTACCTTAAAAGACCGTATTCTTTTTTTATTAAATAAACTAGGAAAAATCACATGAACAATCAAACTTTAATTAAAGGAGCACTTGCCGTAGCTATTTCACTAGCACTATCAACAAGTGCTAATGCTCAGTGCAAACTCCGTGTTTGGGAAGATATCGACAAAGCTCAAGGTATTGAAAAAGCTGTTGCTGATTTTGAAAAAGAATTTGACTGCCAAGTAAGTGTTGAAAACTCACCTTATGTAGGACATCTTGCGATGATGCAAGATAGAGAGACAAATGGCGGAGCTCTACCTGATATAGTAATGCTACCTGCTGACCGTCTAGGAGATGCTGCTAAAAACAAGCTTTTAAAACCACTTAACTTCATCAATGAAGATCAAGACAATTACCTTCGTAACTCTTTAACTGCCTTTACCTATAAAGGCGAGATCTATGGTTGCCCACGTTCAGTTGAAACCATGATTGTTTATTACAATCAAGATCTGATGAAATATCCTTTTGAGTATATGGAAGATTACTATGAATTTGCTCAAAAGATGGCTGACAAAGGCTTATATGGCATCGTATCTAAGTGGGATACCATTTACTACTCATATGCCTTTATCAAAGGTTTTGGTGGCTATGTATTTGGTCAAAAGAATGAAACGGAATTAAATCCAAATGATATTGGTCTTGATAATGATGGCGCTGTTAAAGGCGTAGAGTACTTACAAAAATTTATGCGCCTAGCACCAAAAGGTATCTTAGGAGATCAAGGCTATCCATACATTGATAACTTGTTTACCTCAGGTAAAGTTGCTTGTGTAATTACAGGTCCATGGGCACTTGATGCTTATGCTAAAGCTGGCATTAACTATGGTGTAGCACCACTTCCAAAACTTCCTAATGGTAACTTTGCAACACCATTTTTAGGCTTTAGAGGATATGCAGTAACTAAGTACGCTCAAGATCAAAAGCTAGCAGAGAAGTTCTTACGCTATATCAATCAAGATAAGTATGCTCTAGAGCGCTACAACACTATCCATGAGCTACCTCCTATTAAGAGCTTGATTAACAGTCCTGAGATCATCAATGATGACTTTGCTGCATCTATTGGTCTACAAGCACTACACGCTGAGCCTACCCCTTCAATTCCAGAAATGGCACAGATTTGGGAGCCAATGAATACAGCTGTAGGTGAAGCTGTAACTGGTGCAAAAGATGCTCGTGAAGCCATGCACGAAGGTGCGCAAAAGGCACGTGATGCTATTGCAGCTGCTAAATAATTTTAAATCCTAAGAGCATAAGGCACTGTCAATTGATAGTGCCTTTTCTTTACCGAAACACCTAATAAAAATTGCATAGCCTCTGCAATAGTTAAGTCATTATTCCAAACCTTAATTGAGTATTGGTATCCGCTATAGTGCATCTTAGTAGTACTATCAACAAGTGCGCCGTATTTCAATCCCATAAGAGCTGATTCATTTAAATGCTGTGACTCATCTGCTTTTAAGCTACCTTCAATTGATTTTTGAGCACATGCCGACAACATATTCAACATCCGACAAAGAATTTTAAATTTTTACATTCCTAAAGACAAATATTTTAAGTGATAAATCAATAAGTTAATAATGTATTTACATTTTTTGCTGTTTAGTTAGATTAGATTGCTACGATATTCTTAAAAGTACAAAGCAGAGCGCTGATCTATACTCTATATATGCTATGATTGATTAAGATGTTGTACTTGAGGATTTTGTATGGATTTAATGATTCCAACTGGTCTTAATGAATTTTCAGAAATAATTTGTGAAAATGCCTACTATGTAGACAAGACTAAGCACTTTAGAACCATATTAGATTCAGTATCAAAAGGCGCTGCACCTGTACAGCTTTTTACAAGACCTCGTCGTTTTGGAAAGACTTTATTCTTATCAACTTTAGAAGCTTTCCTTAAACCAAATTATGAAAATACTAGCGATTTAAGTAAGCACATTAAGCTTTTTAAAAAACTGGATGTATACAAAGATCAAGAGCTATGCGACAAATACATGGGAAAAATCCCTACAATTTCGCTATCGTTCAAAGACACGGAATCAGCATCTTCTACATATTTTAGTGCTTGCTATATGCTTGCTTTAAGATTCAAAACTTGTTTGAAAAGTCTTGAACCAGTCATCAACTCTTTTTCTTTAACTGTAGAAGAACAAGTTGAAATAGATCAGATCAAAAAACTATCTGAACAGAATTTTTCAACTGACGATTTTACTGAGTGGCTTAGCAATCTTTGCAACATAATCTACAAGTACACTAAAGTAAAACCGGTGGTTTTAATAGATGAGTATGATGTACCTTTAGCAAAGTGCTACGACAAAGATTTCTATGAAAAGTTTAGAACAACATACTCTGAACTGTTAGGAAAAGCTTTAAAAGATTCAAAAATCATCAAAAAAGCCTTTATTACAGGCTGTCTAAGAATTACTAAAGAAAGTATCTTTACAGGTTTTAATAACTTTACAATAAGTTCTTTATCTACATCAGATCTTACAGATCTCTGTGGTTTTACAGAATATGAAGTTAATAACATGCTTTCTTACTATCATTTAGAGTCTAAGAAAGACTTATTTAAAGAGTGGTATGACGGTTATAGAATTGGCAATAAAGAGATTTACTGTCCATGGGATGTGGTTAACTATGTTGGAGCGCTTGTAGATAATCTTGAAGCTACTCCGCAGCCTTATTGGAAGAATACAGCAAGCTACAGCATGCTCCAAGATTTGTATTATAAGAATGCAAGCACCTACTCTCCAAAGATAGCAGCA
>ONCS01000131.1 GCA_900316375.1 uncultured Succinatimonas sp.
AGAAATATAAATTTAAAGAACAAACAAGGCGCTAAGCCTTATTTAAATTAACTTTGGCTAGTTTTTGCGAACTGCCAAAGTAGAGTTGTTAATAATTTTCAAAAATCGCTTTATGAGCACATTGACACGATCTTTAAATTATACAATTTCGTTAATTTTTAAAGTTAAAAAGTAAAATATTTGATCTTCTCTTCTTTGTCTGTATCTATATTTGCGCATAGATAAGACTTTCTTTTAACAATATTTTGCATTCTTGCAAATATAAACATCATTCTGTTCATCTTTAATATTTCAAAATTATCGATTAAACAACAAGTTAACTAATCTATAGATACAATCTTTGAAAATTTGTTTCAATGTTGCGCAAAATATCTTCTAAAAATTGAAAAAATAAAGAACTGTGATAAAATTATGAGCTGTTAAAAGCTTAGTTTATGTCTAACAAAGACGATTTTATAAGAGGAAAACGAACTATGGCAATTTTAAAGATGGCTGACCTTGACTTAAAAGGCAAGCGTGTTTTAATCCGTGCTGATTTAAACGTACCTTTAAAAGACGGCAAGGTTGCATCAGACAAGCGTATTATGGCTACATTACCAACCATTAAGCTAGCTCTTGAGAAGGGCGCAAAGGTAATGGTTATTTCTCACTTAGGCCGTCCTGAGGAAGGCGTTTATGCTGAGGAGTTCTCATTAAAGCCTGTTGCTGATTACATTGCAACTAAGCTATCTGGTGTTTCAGTTCGTTTAGAGAAAGATTACTTAGACGGCTGTGACGTTAAAGAAGGCGAGTTAGTAGTTCTAGAAAACTGCCGTTTCAACAAGGGCGAGAAGAAGAACGCTGAAGACCTATCTAAGAAGTACGCAGCTCTATGCGACGTATTCGTAATGGATGCTTTCGGTACTGCTCACCGTGCACAGGCTACTACCTATGGTGTAGCACAGTTTGCTCCTGTTGCATGTGCAGGCCCTCTACTAGCAGCTGAGCTAGAGGCTCTAGGTAAGGCTATGGATAACCCAGCACGCCCAATGGTTGCTATCGTTGGTGGTTCAAAGGTTTCAACCAAGCTACCTGTTCTAAACAGCCTATTAAAGGTTTGTGACCAGTTAATCGTTGGTGGTGGTATTGCTAATACCTTCATCGCAGCTGCTGGTAACAAGGTTGGTAAGTCACTATGCGAGAACGATTTAATCGATACCGCTAAAGAGCTTGCTGCTAAGACCACTATCCCTGCATTCGTTGACGTTGTAGTTGGTAAAGAGTTCGATGAGAAGACCCCAGCTACTACTAAAGATCTAAAAGACATCGCTGATGACGATATGATCTTCGACTTAGGTCCTAAGTCAATGGCTAACATCAACGAGGTTATCAAGAACGCTAAGACCATCCTATGGAACGGCCCTGTTGGCGTTTTCGAGTTTGATCAGTTCGCTGAAGGTACTAAGTCAATGGCTGACGCTATCGCAAACTCAGCTGCTTTCTCAGTAGCAGGTGGTGGTGATACCATTAACTCAATCCAGAAGTTCGGCGTAACCGACAAGATTTCTTACATTTCAACTGGTGGTGGTGCATTCTTAGAGTTCGTAGAAGGCAAGAAGCTACCTGCTGTTGAAATCCTAGAGAAGAGAGCTGCTGAATAATAGCACTCGATAAATGCCAGCTTATTGCTGGCATTTGTACTTAACAAGTTTCGTTATTTTTAACATTTACAAATAGGTAATAAATCTTATGACTAAGATCCTAGACGTTATCAAGCCAGGCGTTGTTGCTGGTGAGAACCTACAGAAGTTATTTGCTATCGCTCGTGAGGGTGGTTATGCATTCCCTTCAGTAAACTGCGTTGGTACTGATTCAATCAATGCTGTTATCGAAGCTGGTGCTAAGGCACGTTCAGCTGTTATGGTACAGTTCTCAAACGGTGGTGCTTCATTCATCGCTGGTAAGGGTATCAAGTGCGACAAGCCACAGGGCGCTGCAATTCTAGGTGCTATTTCAGGTGCTTTACACGCTCGTAACGTTGCTGAGTACTACGGTGTTCCAGTTGTTGTTCACACTGACCACTGCGCTAAGAAGTTACTACCATGGATCGATGGTCTTCTAGACGCTGGTGAGAAGTACTATGCAGAGCACGGTGAGCCATTATTCTCATCACACATGATCGACCTTTCAGAAGAGTCTTTAAAGGACAACGTTGAGCTATGCTGCAAGTACTTAGAGCGTATGTCAAAGATTGGCATGACTCTAGAGTTAGAGCTAGGCTGCACCGGTGGTGAGGAAGATGGTGTTGATAACTCAGATAAAGATGAGTCAGCTCTATACACTCAGCCAGAAGACGTTGCATACGCATATGAGCAGTTAAGCAAGATTTCTCCAAACTTCACTATCGCTGCTTCATTTGGTAACGTACACGGTGTTTACAAGCCAGGTAATGTTAAGTTAAAGCCTACCATTCTACGTGACTCTCAGAAGTACGTTCACGAGAAGTTCCACACTGAGTCAGAGAAGCCTCTAAACTTAGTATTCCACGGTGGTTCAGGTTCATCAGAGCAGGAAATCCGTGAGTCAGTATCATACGGTGTTATCAAGATGAACATCGATACAGATACTCAGTGGGCAACTTGGGATGGTATCTTAGAGTACTACAAGGCTAACGAGAACCGTCTACAAGGTCAGTTAGGTGATGGTACCGATCCAGACGTTCCTAACAAGAAGTTCTACGATCCACGCGTATGGTTACGTAAGGCTCAAGAGTCTATGATCGTACGTCTACAAGAGGCTTTCGAGCGTTTAGGTTCAAAGGACTCTCTATAATTTAACTTACTTTTAATTAAGTAATTAAATTAAGTAAAACCCCGGCAGGTGCTGGGGTTTTTTAATTGTTAGCACTAAGAAATAGCATAGCAATAAACACAAAGAAAGTGAGCCAAAAATCACAAAATTAGAGTATAATTTTCACAGCAATTTTTGCTTTCAAATAATCGTTTTTATTTGAAAGCTTTCATCTTTCTTGCAACTTTAATTAGGTTATTTAACATGGCTAATGCATTAACAAATACCGAGTTCAACTTCAAAGGTCAGAAGAGCGTTTATCATGGCAAAGTACGTGATGTTTATAACATCAACGATGAGAAGCTTGTTATGGTAGCTACCGATAGAATTTCAGCTTTCGACGTAATTCTACCTGAAGGTATTCCTTTCAAAGGTCAAATCCTAAATCAGATCGCAGCTAAGTTCTTAGATGCTACTACTGATATTTGCCCTAACTGGAAATTAGCAACTCCTGATCCAATGGTTTCTGTTGGTGTTATGTGCAAAGGTTTCCCTGTAGAGATGATCGTTCGTGGTTATCTATGTGGTAGCGCATGGCGTGCATACAAGAGCGGTGTACGTGAGATCTGCGGTGTTAAGTTACCTGAGGGCATGAAAGAGAACCAAAAGTTCCCAGAGCCAATTATCACTCCTACAACTAAGGGGGAAATTGGTACTCATGATGAGGACATCTCTAAAGAAGAGATCTTAAAGCAAGGCCTAGCAACTCCTGAAGAGTACGCATTATTAGAGAAGTATACTCTAGCTCTATTCAAGCGTGGTACTGAGATTGCTGAGAAGCGCGGTCTAATCTTAGTTGATACTAAGTATGAGTTTGGTACTCACAACGGTACTATTTACTTAATGGATGAGATCCACACTCCAGATTCTAGCCGTTACTTCTACAAAGACGGTTATCAAGAGCGTTTTGAGAAGGGCGAGCCTCAGAAGCAGTTATCTAAAGAGTTCGTTCGTGAATGGTTAATGGACAATGGCTTCCAAGGTAAGGAAGGTCAGAAGGTTCCTGAGATGACTCCTGCTATTGTTGAGTCAATCACTAATCGTTACGTAGAGCTATATGAGCACATTACCGGCGAGAAGTTCGTAAAGGAAGAAGGTGTTGATATTGCAGCTCGTATCGAGAAGAATGTAGCGGATTACTTAGCTAAGTAATAAGTACTTTGAAAGAGAGAGTCGGTTGTAGAAATACACCGCCTTTTTTGATCTCTTCACAAACAAAAACGCCTTAGCATTAGCTAAGGCGCCATCTTGAATATTAGTTACTATTTCAAGATATTAGAAATATAGGATAGTGAAGTGTTGTAATTTGACATTAAAGAGTCAAGGTTTGCATACTTCTGACGTAAGCTTGCCTCGTACTTTTCAAGTTTTTCTTCATTATCTGATTCTTTTTGAGTCCAAGAATCAATTTCTTTTTGTACGTTATCTAAACGCTCTTGTAGTAAGCCACCAGTTTTAGTGTAATCATCAACAAAGTCGCTTAACTGATCAACTAGACCACCATCATCTGTAAATAGACTTACAACAGAGTTAAATGAGTTATCAATAGACTTTTTAAACTCGGTTGAATCAAGAGATAAGGTACCATCTTTGTTGAAGCTTAAACCGCAGTCGAAGATAGTCTTACCGGTAGATTCCTTGGTAAAACGTACAACCATAGACTGTAATGTGGTCTGAATTGACTTTAACTGAGAGTCACCAGCTAAATCACCACCATCGTAGTTATTCTTACCGTCAGTATAAGTGTTACGATTGTAGAGTTTATCCATAGTTGACATTAAGCTGTTGTAAGAATTTACAAAGCTTTGCATCTTGTCTTTGGCAGCATCTTCATCTGTGGTTACATCAACATCGTAAGTCTTAAGACCAGTTACGCCATTGATAGTCTCATTTTCAGATAGCTTATAAACTTCAAGTTTAAGACCAGCAATTTGATTATCATCAAAGGTATTAGTGTGGTTAGATACCTTATTACCATCAACGTAAACAACACAGTCTTTACCTTGATTGTAGGTCCACTTGGAGTTGCTATTAGCAGTCTCTGTGATATCACCATTAGCATCTGTAGTGCTGTCAATATCAGTTGCTGGATTAAAATTAAATGCGCTTAAGCTATCTTTACCAGCATCAGCAGCCCCTGAGGTTTCGGTTGTGATAGTTAGGTTAGATGAGTTATAACCAGTAGAACCTGAGGTTACGTTAAATGAGTAACCATCATCGGTTTTTACTAAGTTTACGTTAACGTCAAAGTCATTTTCATTTAACTTTTTACGGATCATTTCAATAGAATCGCCCTCAGCGATATCTACAGTGAATTTACGCTCACGAGTTTGAGTTTGACCTTTATCGTCTTTGTACTCTTCTTCACCTAAATCAATGGTGATTTTACCTGCCTGGAAAGAGTTGTTAAATCCATCTGAAGTTTTAAATTTTTGACTTACAGACTCTGCCTTAGCTAGCTGTGAAACCTGTAAAGAGAAGTTAGTATTTACAGCATCTTTTTCAGTTGTAATGCTAAAGCAATCGTAATCTTTTGACTCTGATGTGGTCACCTTATGGGTGTTCATAGAGTTCTTTTCTGTAAGAGTCTTACAGCTTTCTTGGAATGATTTAAGTGCGCTCTTTAGTGAGTTAATACCATCTTTCTCAATTTCAGCTTCACTTTTACGTTTAGTTACGCGTGAAGTTAGCTGTTGCTTCTTTTGAGTAACAGATGCGGAGATGATACTTTCAAATTCATTACCAGAGCCAACACCGGCATTAGTAACTAAAGATGTCATCTTAATAAACCTCTTAATTTTCCTAATTACTTAGGATTATACCTACCTTTATTTGTATATCGGCATTTATAAGCCAAACTTTAAACAAAATTAGGATTTACTTTAAACTTTTTGCTGACAATTTTATCTTTTGTTAAGTCTGCAATTGTGCAGTGTACAAAAAAATACAGCTCTTAACTTTTACCTTAAGAGCTGTATTGTAGCAATATTAGTGCCAAGCTGTAAGTTTTAGCGCTTACAAGTTTAAAAGGGGAGTATTAGTCCTCTAATAAAGCTTGGTGTAAAGCGTTTAAAGCCTCAGTAGTATCGCCATCCTTTAATAGGAAGCATAGGTTGTGACGTGATGCACCGTAGCAGATCATACGTACTGAGAACTTGTTAATAGCATCAAATGCCTTGGTAATAACACCTGCATTCTCTGACATCTTATTGCCGATAATGGCAATTAGAGGTAAGCCAGTCTCTACCTTTACGTGGCAGAATTGACGTAGCTCATTTAACATTGCCTCTGAAATCTCGTGCTTACCTGAAGTGGTAGTACCAGCGTCTAGGGTAATAGCAATAGAAATTTCTGATGTTGATACAAGATCAATTGAGTGGTTGTACTTAGCAAATACTGAGAATACGTTTGCTAAGAAGCCAGTTGCACCAACCATTACAGGAGAAGATAGAACGATTAAAGTCTGGTTCTTACGTAGAGCTAAAGCACGGAAGTGTGGCTGTGATTGAGGCTCAGGACGTACCCAGGTACCACCCTTTTCAGGCTCTTTTGATGAACCTACGAAGATAGGAATATTCTTGCGAACAGCAGGGATCATGGTTGATGGGTGTAGAACCTTAGCACCGAAGTTTGCCATTTCAGCAGCTTCAACGTATGAAAGCTCAGCAATAGGTTTAGCAGCCTTTACAACACGAGGATCGGTAGTGTAAACACCTGCTACGTCAGTCCAAATTGAAATGGTTGCAACATCTAGAGCTTCACCTAGTAAAGCTGCAGTGTAATCTGAGCCACCACGACCTAGGGTAGTTGTCTCACCCATGGTGTTAGAACCGATAAAGCCTTGAGTAATGATAATGGTCTTATCATTGATTAAAGGTAATAACTTATCGTGTGCTAGTACCTTGATCTCATCACATACAGGCTTTGCACAGCTGAACTTTGAATCAGTGCGCATTACAGTACGAACATCGAACCATTGTGCATCAGTACCATAGTGCTTGAATAAAGCAACAAATAGGAATGATGACATTAGCTCACCGTGAGATACGATGCTGTCGGTTAATTGATCGTTAGTGCTTTTTTGAGCTACTTTAGCCTGCTCTTTGATCTCTTTTAAGTGACCTTCGATGTAGTTACGAAGCTCATGCTGGTTTTCTAGATGAATAATGATCTGCTCATGAATGTCACGTAACTTCTCAATGATTTCATCAATCTTCTCATCAGTAGTGCCGTTAGCTAGCTCTACTAATAGGTTAGTAACGCCAGAGCATGCTGAGATTACTACAATACGTGAATTCTTATTGCCGACAACAACCTTGTAGCTAGATGTCATTGCATCAAAGTTACCTACAGAGGTGCCACCGAACTTAGCGATATCTAAATTTTCCATTTTTCTAAAGTTAAATCCAAAAAAGACAAACGAAGTTTTTAATTAAGAAAGTACCATGATAGGTGCTAAAAAGATAAGTTTCAATTCTAATATACATTAGATCGTTTTTGGTGCATAATTATGGCTTTATTACAAAATTTATAAAAATTTCGCAGGCAGAAAGTGACAAATAAAGAATTATTTATTTTAGGAGCCAAGCACTCGATACCAATTTGCTTAGGCTACCTCTCTGTAGGCACAGCTTACGCTGTTTTAGCAAAAGGAGCTGGCTTTAGTACTTTAAAAACCATCATTATGTCGATGGTTTGCTACTCAGGATCTGGTCAGTTCTTTGCTGCAACCCAAGCAGCTGATCATGCTAGCATTTTAGCAATTTGCATTGGTTTAGTTATCTTAAATTTCAGATACTTTATTATGAGTACCTGCGTGTTTGCTCGCTTTGATGAATTGTCAAATACCAAAAGAGCTTTCTTTTCTCATTTTATTACTGATGAGCCATTTGCAATTTTTACAACAGCTAAAAAAGAACTCATAAGTACAGCTTATTTTTGTGGTCTATTTTTAGTGTCATGGACTTCATGGACATTAGGTGCAGTTATCGGAGCTGTTGCCTCTGATTACTTGCCACAAAGTCTAGTAAGCTCAATGTCAATTGCTTTATATGCCTTATTTATAGCAATTGTTGTACCTGCAGCTATGGCTAATTTTAGATTGTTAATTATTGTGTTATGTGCTGCAATCTTAAATACCTTGCTATCTCAAGTAATGGATAGTTGTTGGGCAATTTTAACTACTATCTTAATTTGCTCATTTATTGGTGCTTTCTTTACAAAGCCTAAGAGCCAAGAAAAGATTGAGAAAATTGAAAAAGAACTAGAGGAGGCTAAATAATGGAAGAGCGTTATTATGTGTATATCCTTCTAGTTTCATTTTTAATGACATATCCAATTAGAAGTATTCCTGCTTTATTTATTTCAAAGCTAAATCTATCACCTTTTTGGCAAAGATTTTTGGATTTAGTGCCTTATACCGCACTTACCGCTCTAGTTTTTCCAGGTGTGTTTTACTGCATTGATAATAATCAGTACGCAGCCTACATTGGAACAGCTGTAGCTATCTTATCTGCTATTTGTAAGATGTCTTTGTCTGTAACTGTACTATTAGCTGTAGTTGGTGCTTTTATTGGTATTGTAGCTTTCTAGTAATTTTTAATACAAATTTTTGAAGCTCTGTTTTTGAGGTAACTTACTGAGAAACAGAGCTTTTTTATTATCATAAATTATGAAGTTTGAAAAACGTTAAAAAATAGCAATTTTTGATTTGAAAAACGTTAAAATTTTTAGGAAAATGATTTGAAAAACGTTAAAATATTCAAGGAAATAATTTGAAAAACGTTAAAACTTTAAATTAAGTTATTATAAATCATTAAGATAGTTATATATGTAATTAGGAGAAGTTTTATGTATAGAAAAATAACTAAAGTACTGGAAAATTGGTATAAAGATCCAAATAAAAAAGCTCTATTAATTACTGGTGCAAGGCAAATCGGAAAAACTTACATTATTAAAGAATTTGCTAAAAGCCATTATAAAAATTTTGTTGAGATTAATTTTATTCATAATCAAGAAGCAAAATATATTTTTGAAAAAAATTTAGACGCTGAAACCATTTGTACTGGTTTATCTACTTTTCTTGATAGGTCATTAGAGCCTCATAAAACCTTAGTATTTTTTGATGAAATTCAAGAATGCCCAAATGCGAGAACTGCTATTAAGTTCCTTGTAGAGGACGGAAGATATGATTTTATTGAGTCTGGTTCATTGCTAGGGGTTAATTATAAACACGTAAAATCTTTTCCTGTTGGCTTTGAAACTATTGTGAATATGTATCCAATGGATTTTGAAGAGTTTTGTATTGCTATGGGAATTTCTGATGACCTCTTAGCTAATATCAAAGATTGTTATGATAACAAGTCTGAAGTTAATATTTTTATACATAAAAAGTTTATCGAGCTTTTTAAGATTTACGTAACGGTAGGAGGAATGCCTGATTCTATAAAAACATATATACGGACTAAAAGTTTAGTAAAAGTTGATGAAATTCAAAAGAGCATACTTACACAATATAGAGATGATATAAGTCAATACTCAGAGAGAGATAAAAATAAGATATACAAAATTTTTGATGAAATTCCCTCAGAACTTGACGCTAAAAATAGGCGCTTTCATCTCTCGTCAATAAGTAAAACTGCAAGACTTATAAATTATGAAGATGCATTTATGTGGCTAAAAAATGCAGGAGTTGCTCTTCCTTGCTACAGCCTTAATGCTCCAGTTCACCCCCTAAAGATCAATGAGCAAAGCCGTTTATTTAAGTTATATTTGTCTGATTGTGGCCTTCTTTGTGCTATGTCTTTAAAAGACATCAAATTTTTACTTTTTAGAGGCGATGTTTCTGTAAATATGGGAAGTATTTTAGAAAACGTTTTTGCGCAAGAACTAGCTGCACATCAGTTTGAGCTAAGATATTTTAATAAACATAATATAGGCGAGGTAGATTTTATCATTCAACTTGGAGGTGAAATTCTACCTATTGAAATAAAATCAGGAAAAGATTTCACTGCACATGCATCCTTAAATAATGTGTTAAATGTGAAAGAGTGGAAATTAAATAGAGGAATCGTATTTTGTGAAGGAAATGTAAGGCAAGAGGGAAAGATCACTTACTTACCATGGTATATGATTATGTTTTTAAAACATGAAGACCTTTCAGAGTTTAAAGTAGATTTTAATTTTGATATACCAGAAGACGTACTCAAAAGTATAAAGAAGAAAAAATAAGATCTCCAAAACAAATAAGGCCACCATTAGGTAGCCTTATAAAATAATTGTTTTGCTAAGTACTTATTAGTCTAGAGCAGACTCATCAGATGATGATGAACCATAGCCATTTGAATTTAGCTCTTCATCAGTACCGTTAGAGCATAGACGGTGTAAGTGACGAGGCTGAATTACTTGTAAGTACTTCTTAAAGATCTTAGCGTTCTTATCGGTAATCACTTCATCTGAGGTGATCTGCTCAACGAAAACTTTCTCTTCTTCAGTCTTTGGTTTACGAGTGCCTTTGTAAAGCTCCATCATAGCAGTACCGCACTCTTCTAAAAGATTTGACTCTTTAATTGTGAAATCACCACTGCGACGAATGCCACGTGCAAAGTGTGTAAAATCATTAAAAGGCTTTTCTGACTCAAAGCTCATTGTATTTTCCTCAGATAATCTAATCTTATCGACTTATGTCTTAATTGAATGATTATATTATTTTTTTAGATCTTTGTGTAGATAAACCGACAAAAAACATAAGAAAAAGTCTTCACAAAGGCTTTTTGTGCCTAAATAGATCCATTTGAATTGAAAAAGTTTAAGCTAGCTCGCAAAAATCCTAAAAAGATTAAAAAAACATAAAATTTAACTAATTGAATTTAAAGTAAAATAATTTATTTGTAGCTCTTTATTTTTGCAAAAATTGCCTTTTAAATTGAGTGTTTAGGCGCACTTTGCTAAAATTGTTGACAATCTTATTATTGTAGAAGGAATTTGGAGTTAAAAAATGAGTGATATTGTTGGTACAGAGGAGAAGATCCCTCGTAACTTTATTACCGACATTATTGATGAGGATTTAAAAGAAGGTCGCGTACAGAGCGTTGCTACCAGATTCCCACCAGAGCCAAATGGTTATTTACATATCGGTCATGCTAAGTCTATTTGCTTAAACTTCGGTTTAGCTCGTGACTACCATGGTACTTGTAATATGCGTTTTGATGATACCAATCCTGAAAAAGAGGATATGGAGTACATCAACTCAATTCAAAGAGATGTGCAGTGGCTTGGTTTTAAGTGGACTAAGGTTTGCCATTCATCAGATTACTTTGAAAGATTATATGGCTACGCTTTAGAACTTATCGATCAAGGCTTAGCATATGTTGATGAATTAAGCCCAGAGCAGATCCGTGAATATCGTGGTACTTTAAAAGAGCCAGGTAAAGAGAGTCCTTTCCGCAACCGCTCTGTTGAAGAGAACCGTGCTTTATTTGAGAAGATGCGCAATGGCGAGTTTAAAGAAGGTCAAGTTTGCCTTCGCGCAAAAATTGATATGGCATCTCCATTTATCTGCATGCGTGATCCTGTAATTTATCGTGTACGTTTTGCAAGTCATGCAATTACAGGCGATAAGTGGTGCATCTATCCTATGTATGATTTCACTCACTGCATCTCAGATGCTATCGAGGGAATCACTCACTCTATTTGTACCTTAGAGTTCCAAGATAACCGCCGTCTATATGACTGGGTTTTAGAGCACATTTCAATTAAGTCTCGTCCACATCAATATGAGATGAGCCGTCTAAACTTAGAAGGTTCAATTACCTCAAAGCGTAAGTTAAATCTTCTAGTAAAAGAAGGTATCGTTGATGGTTGGGATGATCCTCGTTTAACTACTATTTCTGGTCTTCGTCGCCGTGGTTATACTCCTGCTTCAATTAGAGAGTTTTGCCGTCGTATTGGCGTAACTAAGCAAGAAAACGTAGTTGAGATGAGCGCTTTAGAGTCATGCATCCGTGATGATTTAAATAAGAATGCACCACGTGCTATGGCCGTATTACATCCAATTAAACTTGTTATCGACAATTATGGTGAAGAAGGTGTAACCGATACTGAGTACACCGTATCAAATCACCCTGAGCGTGATGACTTAGGTAGCCGCAAGGTTACAATTAGCAAAGAGCTATATATTGATGCAGCCGACTTTAGAGAAGAGGCTAACAAGCAATATAAGCGCTTAAAGCTAGGTCATGAGGTAAGACTACGTAACTCATACATTGTTTTAGCCAAATCTTGCGAAAAAGATGAAAATGGCAATGTAACTGTAGTTCATGTTGATGCAATTCCAAACTCTGTTGGTACTAACGTTGAAGGTCATAAGCCAAAGGGCGTTATCCACTTTGTTGATGCTAACAACTGCTATTTTGGTCGTGTAAATTTATATGAGAATTTATTTAACGTACCAAATCCAGGCGCTGCTGAAGACTTCTTAGCTACTGTAAATCAAAATTCAAAGACAGTAATTGAGAATGCTGCTTTAGAGATGAGCCTAAAGGATGCTGTTGTAGGCCAAAGCTTCCAGTTTGAGCGTGAAGGCTATTTCTGTGTAGATAGCAAGAACAGCCAGCCTGGCAAACCAGAATTTAACCTAACTGTAGCTCTTCGTGAGACTAAAAAAGTTTTTTAATAACGATAAGTGAAGGAGTAAAAGATGTCAGATTACGAAAATGACAACGAGAAAAGCACTGATGAGAAGTTAGCCCCCCCACCAGGAAGTGATTACGAGGTTGCATTCACTTATCATTCTGATAACCAGTTAGAGCGTGCTTATGACAAGGCTGATCACTGGGTTAAGGTTGGTGTTCGTCCAAATCAGATCTTCTTAGATGACAGATCAATGGGCGTAATTAACTTTAGAAAAGAGATGCGCGATCCACTACTAATCCAAGCAGGTGTTGAGCGTATGATCGATTTTAGATGTTCACTAACTCTATCAGACACTGATGTTGATGCAGTATTCTCATCTGTAAGCTATTATGAGCCAGGTTCAGAGCCTACTTATATCAATGCTTACGATCCAGAGTTATCATCAATTAAAGAGGTTTTAAACATGGTATCAAATAACTTATTTGCATACCTTCAAAAGCCTCTAATTCAGCAAGATATTGGTGAATAATGTTAATGCTGCAGATTTTAAAGTCTGCAGTATTTTTATTTAAGTGCCAAGTTTATTGGCACTTTGAGTGATTATGTAAGAAGTTTTTTAGGACTTCCTACATAATCATTTGAACAAACGATAGGAATTTAGGAGATTTTTGGTGTCGCGTTTTAATTTAAGTAAGATTGCACTAGTAGTAGCTGTGAGCGCTATTCCTGCAGTAAGCCTATCAGGTTGTGTCACCGTTAAGAATTATTGGCAAGGCGTTTTCGGCATGGATAAGAGTACTCGTGAGCCAACCGGCTACTACGAGCATGCTGATTCTGAGATTGCAAGAAATACCATTGTGGTACCTCAAGGTTTAAATAACCCAGGTCTAAATGAAGAGCTTGCTATTCCTGCTGTATCTCAAAAACAATTAGAAGGTCCTGTAGGTGTCGCTGTTGATGTGCGTGCTCCTACTGCTCCATTTAGATCAGATGTTGGTTGCCATTCTCAATGGTCTCAAGGTGAGGCAATTGTATGGTTTGAAGCTGATGGCTCTCATGGTATCCACACTGAAGATGATGCTTGGATGCTCTTAGCAAGTGTTCTAAAAGGCATGAACGTAGGTGTAGGTAAGATTGCACAAGGTGAGTATGTACTTACTACTATTGCTCGTGACTTTAATGAGTATGGTACTACCTATAGTAACGATGATGACGACATGGGACTTAAGCGTTATCAGCAGATCTATCAGATCCGTGTAGGTCGTAATGGCGCAGGTGAGATTGGTATTGCTTGCCGTTTGTTAGCTTCATCTACCTCATTATCTAATGGTAAGACCATGGGTGACACTCTAACTTTAATTGAGCAAGAGCGTTTTGCAATGGGCTTTTCAAATCAAATCTTACATGAGATTTATCTAAAGAATCAGCAGTCTATGTATGATCCTGATAACCTAGTAGTAACTCTAGGCTTAGATGATAACGATCATGATGCTATTTTAGTTGAAGCTCCATTCCAGACCACCATGTTCTTATTAAATGACTTATATCCTAAGATTGGTTGGAAGGTAACTGGTCACTCTGTTGAGAAGGCTCAGTATGATATTGAGGTTGTTGATTCATCAGATGACTTCTTCACCTCAGATACTCATCCTCTAAATATTCCACATGGCAAGTATAAGCTACGTTTAGGTGTTCATGGTTCAGCTGTTGCTATTACCTTCTATGATGAGAAGGATAGCCCAGTTAAATCTAACATCGTTGCAAACTTATACCAAGGCTTTGCTGATGCTTTAGTTGAAGAGTATAAGAACTTCGATGCAACTCAGTCTCATCAAGTTAAGATCACTCATGAGGATATGTTCCAATCAAGTGAGGCTAAGGCTCGTAAGTAACAGAACCTTAACTTAAACTTAGATGATTTTATAGCCTATCTTGAAGAAATTTGAGATAGGCTTTTTAATTGCTTATTTTGTTTCCACCTACTGTCTTTTGTAAAAGTTGCAACCGCCTCACAGACACTTACTAAACTAAAACTAATCTTAACTCTTTGTTAACAATCCTTAACTTTAGTATAAATCAAAGCAAAAAACGCTTTTGTAAAATAACCTTGTCAAAGTAACAGGTCAATTTACGGCGTTATTTAAAAGTTTTTAAATCCCTCGTATTATGCAGTCATTGGCGCAAGCTGCTTGTTAGTGG
>ONCS01000029.1 GCA_900316375.1 uncultured Succinatimonas sp.
AAGATTTACCACTTCTCATTGAGAAGGTGGTGTTTACTATCGCCCATAACCTTAATTTAAAAATTGCTTAAGGTCTTGGGTATAATTAAGATAAATCAAATTTGTGTTGAGATGTGTTATAAGATACAACTATTGATTTATAAATGGAAATAGTTAATGACAAGAGAACTTGAAATTATCTTTATGCAAACAAGAATTTTGCGTCTAGCTTCAGAAAAGTGGCACCAAACAATAGACGATACAATCAAAATTTTTAAGAATTATAAAGTTGCAGAATTTATTGATAATTGTAGCGGAATATTTCTTTGTGAAGGAGATGATTGTGTCTTAGATGAGGTCGAAATAATGCTAAAGAACAATGGAGCAAATTTTGACTTCCTATATGTACTAAATCAATAATATTATCTTAATTCATTCGAGCAATAAAAATGGTTAACTTTAAAGAAGTAACTCAAGAACAACTTAACTATGGTGTTGATGCTAATTGTGCATTAACCATTGAAGAATTATCTCAAGATCTTAATGTCAACAGAAATCAGATGTTCTATGATTTCATTATGTCAGATACAGGAAGATTACTATATGATGAGCCAACAAAAACATGGTGGGATGGTCCGTCAAATATCGCTCAAATGTATAAAGACGAGCTATTGCGAAAATCAAAAGAAGATCGTTTGACAAAAGAGTTGCAACAAGATTAAATAAGACATCAATTCATTTTGGAGAAAAATCATGATTAAACACATTGTAATGTGGAAATTTAAAGAAGGCGCTGAAGAGCAGATGAAAGAGTTTTTAGCAGGTCTAAATGCTCTAGTAGGTCAAATTGATGTTTTAAGATCATTACAGACAGGTGTTAACGTAAACCCAAATGAGAAGTTTTCATGCACTTTAGTTTGTGAGTTTGACAATATGGATGATCTAAAAGCTTATGCTACCGATCCACGCCATGTTGCTGTTGCTTCAAAGATTAAAGGCCTAGCTTTAGAGCGTTGCTGTGTAGACTTTGAAGAATAATTTCAAAGAATTTAAATCCTTTCGTAAAGTGGCTAGTCAATTAGCCACTTTCTTAATACACCACTCACAATTTTCTTAAATTCCTTAATTAGCTAACAATTTTTAATTCTTTCACTTGTCCAATTTACAAATTTCACTAATAATCTTGTCTAGTAATTTCAAATATAAGGACTAACTATGGTGAATTTTGCAATCTTAGGCTGTGGCGGTATCGCTAAGGTTATGGCAAATACTGTTAATGCCATGATTAAAGGCGGTAATAACAAGATAAAGCTTTATTGTGCAGCATCTCGTGATCTTCAAAAAGCACAGGATTTTTGTAAAGAATTCAATGTTGAAAAAGCATATGGTTCATATGATGAGTTTTACAAAGATCCAAATGTAGATTTAGTTTATATTGCAACTCCTCATAGTTGCCATTTTGAAGAGGTTAAAAAGTGCCTTGAAAATGGTAAAAATGTTCTTTGTGAAAAAGCTTTTACTGTTAACGCTAAACAAGCTCAAGAGCTATGCAAGCTAGCTAAAGAGAAAAAACTATTATTAACTGAGGCAATTTGGACTCGTTATCAGCCAATGCGAGAGATCATTGATGAGACTGTAAAGTCTGGAATCATCGGTCCTGTCACTATGGTTACAGCCAATCTTGGTTATAGCATTGCTCATGTACCTCGTTTAACTACCCCAGAACTAGCTGGTGGCGCTTTACTTGATGTAGGTGTTTATACCTTAAACTTTGCCTGCATGGTACTAGGTCACCCAGATGATGTTGATGCAGTTTGCGTTAAAAATCAAAAGGGTGTTGATATGTCAAACTCTATGACACTGCGCTATAAAGATACAGGTGCTATGGCTGTGCTTTGCTCATCTGCTACCGGTATCTCGGATAGATTTGGCATGATCCATGGACCTAAGGGCTTTATTATGGTTGAGAATATCAACAATCCACAAAGCTTAAAGGTATTTGATAGTGCCTATCAGCTTGTAAAAGAAATTAAATGCCCTAAGCAATACACAGGCTATGAGTATGAAGTAGAAGCTTGTATTGAGGCCTTAGAAAAAGGTGAACTTGAGTGTAGCGCAATGCCTCATGATGAGACTATCTATGTAATGCAACTTATGGATTCAATTCGTGCTCAATTAGGAATTAAGTACCCATTTGAAGATTAGATTTAGAAGATAAGGAATATAAAATGTCAAAGAAGATGTTAATTGCCATTGATGTTGATAATGAGCAATTAGAAACTTTAAAAGCAGTAGGTGATGTTGAAATCACCATTAAAAATCAGAACACTTTAGAGTCAGCTGATGTTGCTGACAAGAATATTATCGTAGGTAACATTGCTCCAAAATTACTAAAAGATTGCAAGGCTTTAGAGTTTTTGCAATTAAACTCAGCAGGATTTGATAATTACGTTGGTGTTTTAGATCCAAAGATTAAGCTATGTACAGCTGTAGGCTCTTTCTCTCCTGCTGTAGGTGAGCATATGCTTGCAATGACATTCTCTTTAATTCGTCACTTCCCAGAGTACCGTGACAAGCAAAATGCTAAAGATTGGTCTGATTGTGGCAAGATCATCTCTGTTGAGAAATCAACTATTGCAGTTTTAGGTTTAGGTGATATAGGTTCTAGCTATGCGCAAAAGGTAAAAGCTCTAGGTGCTAAGAAAGTTATTGGTGTACGCCGTAACCTAAAGAAAAAGCCTGCCTACGTTGATGAGTTATATACTTTAGCTGATCTTGATAAGGTTCTACCTCAGTGTGATATCGTAGCTATGGTATTACCAAGCTCAAAAGAGACTGTAAATCTAATCAATAAAAAGACTCTAGCTATGATGAAAAAAGGTGCTTACCTAATCAATGTAGGTAGAGGTGATGCTATCAATCAAGATGATTTACTTGAAGCATTACGCTCTGGTCAATTAGGTGGCGCAGCCTGTGACGTAATGACACCAGAACCACTTCCAAAAGACAATCCTCTATGGGAGCAAAAGAACTTTTTATTAACTCCTCATGTAGGTGGTTGGTTCTTCTTAAAAGAAACTGTAGACAGAATTGTAAATATTGCTGCTCGTAACGTTTATGCTTATCTTCATGATGGTGAGCTAATTAACGTTGCAGAACATTAATAATCAATACTTAAATCAATACTTATTGGTAAGGTAAAAATATGGAATATATTGATTTTGGCTCAAATAAAACTAAGGTCTCAAAAGTCGTTTTAGGCTTAATGAGAATTCCTGAATTAAGAGATGACAAGTCAAAAATAATTGAGCTTTTGAACACTGCCCATGATCTTGGTATTAACTTCTTAGATATCGCTGATTGCTACACTAAAGGCTTTGCTGAGACCTTATTAGGTGACGTTTTTAACACTGATAAGTCACTTCGTGATAAGTTCTTCTTACAAACTAAGTGTGGTATCCGCAAAGATGCTGAGCCTACTATTTATGACTTTTCAAAAGACTACATTGTAAAGTGCGCTGAAGATAGCTTAAAGCGCATGAACACTGATCATATTGATTGCTTATTACTACATCGTCCTGACGTGTTAATGGAGCCAGAGGAAGTAGGTGAAGCATTCAATAAGTTAAAAGCTGAGGGTAAGGTTTTAAACTTCGGTGTAAGTAATATGAACCCTTATCAAATGCAACTTTTACAAAGTGGTCTTGATTGTGAGATTTGTGCAAACCAAGTTCAAATGAGTGTTTGTCATACTCCTATGATTGATTCTGGTATTAACGTAAATATGGCCAACGATCCAGCCATTATGCGCGATGGTGGTATTTTAGAGTATTGCCGTTTACATAAGATCACCGTTCAAGCATGGTCTGTAATGCAGTATGGTTTCTTTAAAGGTGTGTTTGTAGGCTCTCCTTTATACTTAAAACTAAACGAAGTTTTAAATCGTATTGCTGAAGAGCAAAACGTTACCGCAACTGCTGTAGCAATTGCTTGGGTATTACGTTACCCAGGTTTAATGCAGGCTGTAATTGGTACAACTAAACCTCATAGAGTTGCAGAAAGTGCCAAAGCAACTGATGTGAAGTTATCTAAACATCAGTGGTATGAGATTTACATGGCAGCAGGTAACTCACTACCTTAATTAGTACATCATTTCTACAAATTGTCTAATTAGCAACGTGACCTATTTCACGTTGCTAATAATCATTCCTATAAAAAAGCCTTTTACGTCAAAAAAGCACCAACTTAAAATTAACTATTTACAAAAAATGATCTAAGCTTATAAGATAACAAACATTTAGGTTTCAGGTCTTTATATGAAACTACAGCTTATAAAAGAATTATTACTCTCGCTTAGTATCTTAGGTATGTCATGTACTGCCCTTGCATCAGATAATGATGATGGCGAGTACTACAATATGCTTTTAGATGAAGATGAGTTTTCAAGTGTGGATATTGATTACAACTCTTATATTCACAGAGATCCTAATCTGCATTTTCAAGGCAACAGCACCATCAAAGATGTTCTTGAATACCCTTTATTTAAGGATTTTGCAAGGTTTTTAGTGCCAAGTTTAGATAAAGATGCTTTAGGAGTTACTTTAGATAATCTTCAAAAGCTTATGCCTTACCACCGTAATATCAGTATTGAAAATACCTTAGAAGTCCTAGATCATCTAGAGTCTGATATTAAGGCAGGAAAGCAAGTTTTTTATCCTATCTATGATGAGTTGCAGCAAAAAGAAAATCCTGAATTAAAAGACACTGGATTTTTCTTTATAAGAGGAAAGCTTAGAGCTCCATATGCAGTTGTAGTTTCTGGCGGTTACGATTATAGAAGCGTGCTACATGAAGGTTTTCCATTAGCACTGCGTTTATCTCATTGTGGATATAATGTGTTTGTGCTTGTATACCGCCAAAAGAGTGCTCAAAAGGGCTCTCTTGATTTGATGAATGCTTTAAATCAAATTGATTGGCACGCAAGACAGTTTGGTGTGCAAAAAGAAAATTACTCAATGTGGGGCGCATCATCTGGCGCTCAAGTGATTATTGCCGTAACTCATGGTGCAGAAAACGCAATTCGTCAAGGTAAGTTAACTACAAGATCAGTTGCTAATATCTTTGAGTACCCAATTAGTTTCTATGCTTCCTATGCTGATGCACCAACCTATGTAGTAGTTGGTCAAAATGATAAGATCATTAACTCTACAGTTTTAAAATCATCAGTTGCCAATCTACAAAAACTAGAACTTGATGCTAAATATATCGAACTTCCTCGTTTGAGCCATGGCTTTGGCCTAGGTGAGAAAAGAGAAAAAGAAGATTGGGTTCAAGATGCAATTAATTTCTGGAAACAGAACATGGTTGAGTAGAACTTAGATCTATAACTTCTTGGTGCACTTAAGCTTTTTAAAGTTTAGGTGCACAATTGTTTTTAGAGATTGTTTTTTGAAATTCTTTTAAGGAATAAAAATGCAAGAGATTGCTTATTACGATGGTCAAATTGGTAGTTCTAAAGATTTAGCTATACCTTTTGATGATAGATCTCATTTCTTTGGCGATGGTGTCTATGATGCAACTATTTCAGGAAACAAGATTGTTTACCTTTTAAATGAGCACTTAGATAGATTTTACTCATCAGCTAAAAGTCTTGAAATCAATATTCCCATGACAAAACCTGAGTTATTTAAGCTAATTACCGACTTAACAGCAAAGGTTGACTCTAAAACATGCTTTGTCTATTGGCAGGTAACCCGTGGCGTGTCATGGCGTTGTCATGCTTATCCACAGGATATGCAAGGTAAGATTGCAATCTTTGTCCGCCCAGAGCCTGATGTGCTAACAACTTTACCAAAACCTGTTAAAGCAATTACGGTCGATGATAACCGTTTTGAGCTTTGCAATATTAAGACTTTAAACTTAATTCCATCTGTTATGGCATATAACAAAGCCGTGAAAGCTGGTGCATTTGAAGCTATCTTACATCGTGGTGAGATTGTTACAGAGTGCGCTCATTCTAATGTAGTGATCTTGAAAAATGGAGAGCTTATAACTCATCCTAACGATAGATTTATCTTAAGAGGTATTGGTAAGACTCATTTAATCCAAGCTTGTTATCGTGAAAGCGTGCAAGTAATTGAGCGTGAGTTTACCGTAGATGAAATGATGAATGCCGATGAAGTAATTATCACCTCATCATCTGATTTTGCACAAGCTGTAGGTGAAATTGATGGTGTAAAGGTAGGTGGTAAAGATCCTGATACCTTACAAAGAATTGGTATGTCTAATCTTAATGAGTATCTAAGAACAATTAGTGATTTGAAATAGATTAGGTTAGAGAGAAAACTTCAAGCAAAAAATAAGGGTAAGCTTTAAAACTTACCCTTTTATATAAATCTAGTGATAGATTTTTAGCTAGTGCATACAAGCATCTAGACTAATTTCGCCATGTCTTAGGACAGTATGCGTGATTAGTAAAGTCTTGTATGGCGCGCATTCTCGCGGGCCAACTTTTTGGCGTGACGCTTAATTGCAGAAGCCTTTGCACGCTTACGTACAGTTGTTGGCTTCTCGTAGAATTCACGAGCTCTTACATCGGCTAAAATACCGGCTTTTTCGCAAGAGCGCTTGAAACGTCTTAAGGCAACGTCAAATGGCTC
>ONCS01000135.1 GCA_900316375.1 uncultured Succinatimonas sp.
CTATGGCTTTAGAAACATCGAAAGTATGATTGATTTAATCATGCTTGGATGCTCAAATATTTTTATTCCACTTCCCAACAGAGGTGGAGTGGGTATCAAAGTAGCATAGATCAAGGCTCTAACTTGGTTTTACTTTGTATTTTTACCCATTGTTATCCACGAAGAGCCTGTTTTTTTCATTTTTTTGTCCTTAAAAATTTCAACGCGCACATCGTAAGACTTGCCATAATAAAGAACAAACTTTTGATTTAAAATTTGACACCAATGAGACAAAAAAAACGCTATACCTTACGATATAGCGCCTTTTGTAATTGACTAATTTTGCATTTAAAAATTAGTTAGTACCGTGTGCTCTCCAAGATGGCATAGTCTGTTCGTACTTTGCAATCTCATCTTGATGCTGCATGGTTAGAGAAATAGCATCTAAGCCCTCTAACAAGCAGTGACGACGGAATGGATCTAGGTCAAACTCAAAGTGAAGATCAGCACAATCCACAGTCTTCTTCTCTAAATCAATAGTGATTTGAGTGCCTGGCTTGCTCTCTAGTACTTTAAAGATCTTATCAACATCTTCAGCACTTAGCTTAATAGGTAATAAACCATTACCTAATGAGTTGTTGTAGAAGATATCTGCAAAAGATGGAGCAATTACAGCTCTAAAACCAAAGCCCATTAAAGCCCATGGTGCGTGCTCACGTGATGAGCCGTTACCAAAGTTATCACGAGCAACTAGAATAGTTGCACCTTTGTACTCTGGCTTATTTAAATTAAAGTCAGGATTTGGCTTAGTCTCAGCATCATCTAAATATCTCCAATCATGGAATAGGTGAGCACCGAAACCATTTCTATCAACAGCTAATAAGAACTGCTTTGGGATGATCTGATCAGTATCGATGTTAGCTGAATCTAGTGGTACAGCAACACCAGTGTGAACGGTAAATTTCTGCATCATAGACTCCTATAAAAACTCTCTTACATCAGCAATTGCGCCTTTAATTGCACATGCTGCAGCGGTTGCAGGGCTCATTAAGTGAGTACGTGAGCCTTTACCTTGACGACCTACGAAGTTACGGTTTGAAGTTGATGCTACACGGATACCCTCAGGTGCCTTATCATCATTCATAGCAAGACACATTGAGCAACCTGGCTGACGCCATTCAAAACCTGCCTCAATAAAGATCTTATCTAAGCCTTCAGCCTCAGCTTGCTTCTTAACCCAGCCAGAACCAGGTACTGCAATAGCAAGTTGAATGTTAGAAGCAATCTTGTGGCCCTTTAGTACAGCGGCTGCTGCTCTAAAGTCTTCAATACGACCATTAGTGCAAGAACCGATGAATACGTAGTCAACAGGAGTTCCAATTAACTTATCACCACTGTTAAGACCAATGTACTCTAAAGCATCTTTGCATGACTTTGATACGATTGGATCAGAGTAATCAGCAGGAGATGGGACAGTAGCAGTAACAGGTGCACCTTGACCTGGGTTAGTACCCCAAGTTACAAATGGCTCAAGTTTTGAAGCATCTAAGGTTACAACCTTATCAAATACTGCATCGTCATCTGACTTGAGAGTCTTCCAATACTCAACAGCATCATCAAAGTCTTTACCCTTAGGAGTGTATAGACGTCCTTTTAAGTACTCAAAGGTTGTCTCATCTGGAGCAATCATACCAGCCTTTGCGCCAAACTCGATAGCCATGTTAGATAAGGTCATACGGCCTTCCATAGATAAAGCGCGTACAGCCTCACCACAGAACTCAACAGCGTAACCGGTACCACCTGCGGTAGTAAGCTTAGCAATGATAGCTAGAATTAAGTCTTTAGCGTAGCAGCCTTTTGGAAGTAAACCAGTGCACTCAATCTTCATGGTCTTTAAACGGCCCTGCTTTAGAGTCTGAGTTGCCATAACGTGCTCAACTTCTGAGGTACCGATACCAAAAGCAAGCGCACCAAAAGCACCATGAGTTGCTGTATGTGAGTCGCCACATACTAAGGTAGTACCTGGTAAGGTAAAGCCTGTTTGTGGTCCGATGATGTGTACTACACCTTGGTTTTCCTCACCAAAGCCAAAGAACTTAACGCCAAATTTCTTGGTGTTAGACATTAAAGCCTTGATCTGCTCTTGAGCCATAGGAGAGCATGCTTCAATAGTCTGAGACTTAGTTGAAATATCATGATCCATGGTTGCTAAGTGCAAATCAGGACGGTGTAGCTTACGACCTGCAAGTTCAATACCAGCAAAAGCTTGAGGTGAGGTTACCTCATGCACTAATTGACGGTCGATGAATAAAGTTGGCAACTCGCCTTCTTGCTGGAAAACAATGTGGCTGTCGTAAACTTTTTGATAAAGAGTCTTACCCATTTTTAAACCTATGTGTTCTTTGTTGTATACCTTAGATTAAAGATGCAATCTTATCGCCCATCTCTGATGTTGATAGAGCAGGACGAGGTGAAGCACCGCTTTCCATTAGATCTGAGGTTAAGAAACCATCTTTTAGAGCAGTTGCTACTGCATCTTCAATTGCCTTAGCTGCAGCGTGCTCTTTTAGAGAGTAACGTAGCATTAAAGCTGCTGATAGAATTTGAGCAATTGGGTTTGCAATGTTCTTACCTGCAATATCAGGTGCTGAACCACCTGCTGGCTCATATAGACCAAAGCCACCTTCGCCTAATGATGCAGAAGGTAACATACCCATAGAGCCTGTGATCATTGCGCACTCATCAGATAGAATGTCACCAAACATATTTGAGCATAGCATTACGTCAAATTGAGCAGGGTTCTTAACTAACTGCATAGTAGCGTTATCAACATAGATGTGCTCAAGTTCAACTTCAGGGTACTGTTTTGCAACCTCAGTTACAACCTCACGCCATAGTACTGATGACTGTAGAACGTTTGACTTATCAACAGAGGTAACTTTCTTGTTACGTAGCATTGCTGCTTCAAAAGCTATCTTTGCAATACGCTCGATTTCAAAACGGTGATAAATCTCAGTATCATATGCCTTCTCTTCAGGACCTGTACCTTCACGGCCTTTTGGTTGACCAAAGTAGATACCACCAGTTAGCTCACGTACACATAACATGTCAAAGCCACGCATAGCAATATCAGCACGTAATGGAGATAAAGCACCTAGACCTTGATAAATCTTAGCTGGGCGGAAGTTACAGAATAACTTAAACTCTTTACGTAGTGGTAATAAAGCACCTGCCTCAGGACGATTCTTAGTAGGTAAGTGATTCCACTTAGGACCACCTACAGAGCCAAATAAAATAGCATCTGCCCACTTGCATGAATTCATGGTCTGCTCAGGTAGTGGAGTACCGCAAGCATCAATAGCGCAACCGCCTACAAGCTCTTTTTTGTACTCTAAAGTAAAACCAAACTTCTTTTGAACAGCGTCTAATACCTTTAGAGCCTGCTCCATAACCTCAGGACCAATACCGTCACCTGCAAGAACTGCAATCTTGTAGTTGTTAGCCATCTTATTTATTCTCCTTTTCTTCTTTAATAATCTGTGCTCTGTAAATACTGTTGCATGCTGAAATTAGGGCAAGTGCAGAGGCTTCGATAACATCAGTTGATAAGCCTTTTCCGTGGAAGTGGCGATCTTCTGATACAACATCAACATCAACTTGGCCTTGTGCGTTCATGCCAGAGCCCTTTGCTGAAATTACAAAGCTATCTAGCTTTAGCTTAATACCAGTTAGACGAACGATACAGTTAAATACTGCATCAACAGGGCCATTACCAGTACCTGACTCAGTACGAGTTCTCTTACCAATCTTTAGGCGAACTGAAGCAGTTGGAATAATGTTCTTACCACCTGACATTACATTTAAGCTATCTAACTCAAATTGAGTGTCAACTTCTTGCTCATGAGATAAGAATAGTAAAGCCTCTAGATCGTAGTCAAATACTTGGCCCTTTCTATCAGCTAGCTTTAAGAAACGGGCGTAAACATCGTCTAGATCGTATGAACCTTCGCGATAGCCTAATTTCTCTAAAACAGCTTTAATCATATGACGGCCAGAACGAGCGGTCATATGCATATTGTTTTCCTTAAAGCCAACGCTTTGAGGAGTTAGAATTTCGTAAGTGCTCTTATTCTTTAGCACACCATCTTGGTGAATACCTGAGCTGTGAGCAAAAGCGTTAGAACCTACAATTGCCTTGTGGCTAGGTACTGGCTCATTAGTAATACCAGATACAACTTGAGATGCACGAGCGATGTTCTCTGAAACAATGCCAGTATAAACACCCTTCATGTACTCTTTACGTAGCTTCATAGCCATAACAACTTCTTCAAGTGAAGTATTACCAGCTCTTTCACCTAAGCCATTTACAGTACACTCAATTTGGCGAGCACCTTCCATAACTGCAGATAGTGAGTTTGCTGTAGCCATGCCTAAGTCATTGTGGCAGTGCACTGAAATTACAGCCTTATCAATGTTAGGTACACGGTTAAATAAAGTCTTGATGATGCCACCAAACTCATAAGGTAGGGTATAGCCTACAGTATCAGGAATGTTAACAGTAGTAGCACCTGCTTTAATTGCAGCTTCAACCATACGACATAGATGATCAATTGGGGTACGACCTGCGTCCTCACATGAGAACTCAACATCGTCTGTATAGTTACGTGCGTGTTTTACAGCGTGCTCTGCCATGGCTACGATATCGTCAAAGCTCTTTTTTAGCTTATCGTGGACGTGAATGTCAGAGGTTGCAATAAAGGTATGAATACGATAGTGATCAACACCTTTGAAAGCTTCATAACAAGCATCAATATCTTTTTCTAGAGCGCGAGATAGACCGCAAGCTGTTGCAGTCTTTAAAGCAAGGGCAATCTCACGAACTGACTGTAAGTCACCTGGAGATGAAATAGGGAAACCTGCTTCGATTACATCTACACCTAACTGCTCTAAGCATAGAGCGATTTGGATCTTTTGCTTTGCTGATAGTGATTGCTGCAAGGCTTGTTCGCCATCGCGCAATGTTGTATCAAAAATAATGACCTTGTTATTATCTGCCATATTTTTGCCTTTTTTAACCTTATATTTAAGAGTAGTTAAAACCAAATTCAAAAAATTGTTTTTAACTAAAATTGCAAAAGAATTATTTTTGCAACTTTGTTAAGTGCTGTCTATCTTAACACTTGCAAAATGTAATTCAATTAGTATTTACAATGTTTAGTGATAAAATTGATTAACTTATTAAAATATAAGGAAATTAAATTTCAAAAATATTTAAAAATGCAATAAAATTGTATCTAGAAACTTTTACAAAAACTATGTATTTTGCAAAAGACAGTTTTGCAAAAATAGTATAAAATGCAAAGAAAAGCT
This sequence comes from uncultured Succinatimonas sp., assembly GCA_900316375.1. GTDB lineage: Bacteria > Pseudomonadota > Gammaproteobacteria > Enterobacterales > Succinivibrionaceae > Succinivibrio. The sequence goes on from ONCS01000135.1 coordinate 5,350, forward strand.
TTTTACAAAAGATTATCTTTTTGTAAGTGCTAATTTGAAAATTTTTGAGGTAGCAAATGAGCAAAAACTTTACAAAAATTAAGGCTGATGATTTTAACTACAGCGCATTTAAGTTAATTGGCAAAGACTGGATGCAGATCACCTGTAAATTAGGTGATAAGGTCAACACTATGACTGCAAGCTGGGGTGGTATCGGTATTATGTGGGGCAAGACTGTTGCTTACATCTTTATTAGACCAAAACGCTTTACTAAAACCTTAGTAGATAAAACTGATTATCTAACCTTGCAAGTTCTTTCAAATGCTATGCGCAAGACTTCTAACTACTTTGGTACAGCCTCTGGCTTTAATGAAGATAAGATCAAAACATCAGGAGTTACTGTCGTATCTGATGATAAGTATGCTTATTTTGAAGAATCTGATGTAGTGTTAAAGTGCAAAAAGCTTTACGCTCAAGAGATGAAAGAAGAGTGCTTTATTGATAAAGAGTCAGATACAAGATGGTATGAAGCTAAAGATTATCATACCATGTATGTAGTTGAGATTGACTCAATTGAAGTAAGTGATGAGTTTAAAACAAAGCTTAATTAGTAGATCTTCATATAAGCCATTTCAAAATTAAGAGATGGCTTATTTGTCATTGCAAAAGCTCTCAATCTCACAGCTATGCTTTTTGGTGTCCTTGTCATAGTTGATTCCAACTAGCAAAATATCTCCTGTGTAGTTCTCAACAGTCTTGAAGTATTGCTTTTCTTTGATCTGTTCAATTGCACTTTTTGCTGTTTTATTCCACTTAAGCTCAATGACTAAGGCTGGATATGAGTCGATAAATTCAGTTTTAGGAAGATATACTAAATCTGCAAAGCCTCGACATGTAGGTAGCTCTCGAATTGGCTTGTAGTAATACTGACTTGCAGCACTAAAAGCTGCGTACACCACATATGACAATGAGTCTTCACGATTGTAGTTTAAAATTGATGTAAGTTTGTCATGTTCTTTTTCGATAGCTAAAGCAACTTTTTGGCAGTCTTGATCATTGATGACCGCACTTAAAACATCTTTTGAAAACTCTAGTTCGTAAGCGTACTCTTTAAAATCACTTTGAGAAATGGCATTTAAAAGATAGCGTCGCGTCTCTTCATTTGGAACATAAGTCTTCTTAGTTTTAGTATCGTAAGCTAAGAAACCTAAATGAATTAAATAGGTAATGACAGCGTCTTTTGAATTAAAAGAGTTTCCATCAAAATCATTAGCAAATGAAGTTGTATCAATGCCGATAATAGTCTCTCCGTTTGCAAGTTTTAAAATGTCTTCTTTAAGCCCTTTAAAGTTCATGCAAATGTAAGGTTTAACCATTTGGAAACTGCTTGTAGAGCACCAATAATCTTGAAAATCTCCTTGTGAGAGGAGCAGTTTGTCTATTGAAAATGGATTATAAAGTTCAGTGCCCTCAAGTTTGTAACCATCGTAGTAGAGTTTTGCTTTTTCAAAATCTACATTAAATTTTTGACAAAGCCTTTGCACTTCATCTGCTGTAAATCCAAAGTACTTAGACAGACCTTTAGGACTTACGATGGTGTATTCTGTGAAATTGTTTAAAGCCGATTGTGAGTCTTGCTTAACGATTGGTAAAATGCCAGTTATATAACCTAATGCAATTAAATTGTCTGAACTTTGACCTTTAAAAATTGCTTTTAAAAGAGCTACATAATCAAGTTTGCTTTGTTTTTCTGTCTCATCATAATCTCTAAAGACACAATCATATTCATCGACAATAATTATAAAGCGACGATTAGTATGCTTTACCACTTCCTCCATCGCCTCTAGCAAACTGCATTTAGCACTAACTACATTTGGAAATTGTTCAACAAATTCATTGATAATTGATTTTTGAATGTAATTTGCAAGATCTTTTATTCCTTTTGAATTTTTGGAAATTAAAGATTGGGTATCAATACTGATGACATTGTACTGATTTAAGTGTTCTTTAAAACTAGGAGCTTTTGCAATATCTAGATCTTTAAACAAATCATAAGAGTTGCAACCACAAGAGTAGTATGCCACTAACATTTTGGTCATGATGGTTTTACCAAAACGCCTTGGTCTTGAGACACAAACGTATCTTTCTCTTGTGTTTAGATATTGGTTAAAGGTTGCAATAATTCCACTTTTATCAACAAAACCAATATGGCTTTCAATTTCTTCAAGAAAAAGCTGATTGTCTGGATTTAGATACATCATGACACCTACAGTTTTAAATATGACTTGATTATGTCACAACTTCAGAGCTAAATCATTAAGCAAGATCTAAAAGAAAAGAATAATTAGACTTGGTTAACTTATGGTAGCAACTTCTTTGCTGTTAATTTTGCTTACAATTGAACAAAGCAGGAGGCCTAGTTCATATAAAGCAATTAAAGGTAGAGCTAAAAGCAGCTGTGAGGTGATATCTGGAGGAGTTAAAATTGCTGCAATCACAAAGGCAATTACTACAATGTAACGTCTTAAATGCTTTAGCTTGTTAAGGCTTACCATACCTGTAAGATTCAACATCAAAACTAAAATTGGTGTTTCAAAGGCAAGTCCAAAAACAGTAAACATATGTAGAACAAAGCTTAAATACTCGTCTATATCAGGACTTACGCTGATGCTCTCTGGGGCAAACTTGATAATAAAGTTAAATAAGAAGTTAAACACAACTTCGTAGCAATAGGCAACGCCAAGAACAAACATCAACATAGAGCTTAAGATAAATCCTAAAGCCTTACGTTTTTCTCTTTTGTATAAAGCGGGGGCTATAAAATTCCAAAACTGCAATAAGGTATGAGGCATACTAACTACAAAGGCGCAAAATAGTACCACTTTAAGCGGGGTGAGTACAGGAGAGATCACCGATACTGCGATAAGCTCGTGATCATTAAGTACGCTAGTTAAAGGAAAAAGTGCGTAATTGAAAATAGGTTGCATCAAAGGCATGAGTGCAACCGTTGCTATGACAATGCCTAAAAAACTTCTTAAAATGAATTTTCTTAAGGCATAAAGATTATCGACAAGTGCCATGGGCTTTAAGTGTTTCTATTTGTTTTTCAATAGCATTAAGCTTTGCTTCAAGCTCTTCTATATTGCAATTCATGCTAGATTCAGTGTGCGGTTTACTGTCAATATCTTGAGTAATATTTAAGGTTATTTGCTTACTTTGATTATCAAGAATGACGTTATTTAATTTTTGACGTACATCCTGACTCACTTGTTGCACACTGTCTTTTAAATCGCATTCGTTAATCTGTGCTTTGATATTATCTTGTACAGATTTAATTTCACTTTTAATTTTGTTAAAAGCTTTTGCAATATTTAAACTAAGCTCCAGGCTCTGTTTAGGTCCAAGTACTACTAGTCCTACAGTTACAATCACCAGGAGCTCAGGAATGGAAAAACCAAACATGGCCTTACTACTTGACTGCGTGCTTTTGGTTTTTGCCAAGTGCAAGCTCTGAGTCATCAATGTTCTCATCACCTGTCATACCATCTTTAAAGCCTTTGATAGCAAGACCTAAATCTTTACCAAGATTTTTGATTTTGCCTGTACCAAAAACTAAAGCAATGACTACTAAAACAATTAACCAATGCCATAAAGATAAAGTACCCATGATTTCCTCTTAGATGTTAAATAGTTCTTTTAAGATTTGATAAACAATCTCTTCTGGATTGCCATTAGATAGCTCATCATGCATATGCATGTAGCTGTAATGAGCGCCTACGTAATTACGTAAGTAATTAAACTTAGCACCATTTAAATCAGCATCGCTAAACTTGAGTTTGTTCTTTGCAACATTCTTTAAAACAACAACAGAGTTTTGGCAAGCAGGTGAGCTTAGAACGAAGTCATGATCACCTAGATGTACGATATATCCTGCCTGCTTGTGAGGTGTTGGAATGTGTTTTCCATCTTTTTCAAGTAAGCCTAAAGCAATAGGATCACGCTTAGCAATGATGCAGGCAGCCTTAATCCAATTTACAACTTGAATTTCATCAGCCTCACTTCCTGGATGGTTGTGTGCGCAGGCTTGAGCAACTACGACGTTAGCAGGAATGCCTCGAGTAACAGACTCTGCAATTGAGAAGATGTGGTGAGCGCCAGTACCTGCAATTTGATACTCTTGCAAGCATGAACCATCTTCATTCCATTGGAATACATAAGGCTTAGCTAAATCGTGTAGGAGTTGAGCTGCAATTGCAATATCCCAATCCTTTTTATAACCCATTACTTCTTGATAAGAACGTAAGATTGCTTTGGTAATTTGTACGTTTACAGCTGTATGTGTGACTAAACCACCAGGGTAAGCATGGTGTGATTTATAACCTGAACCTGGTGCTGTCATAAATAGCTGAGGCTCAACACCCACACCTTTGATAGGAGGAAATAAAGTCTTTGCAGTTGTAACCTTTGGATCAACTAGACCATTATCTAAAAGCTCTTGATAAACCTTAGCTACTTCATCTTTAGACTGGTAGTTGTTCATAAAAGTTGGATAGGTTTCTTGATAGATATTTAAGATCTTGGTTCTTAAAGTTGAATTCTCTAAAGCGTTGATCTCGTGTAATAGGTAGTCCCAAGCTCCTTGTACTAGCTTACTGTCTTTGACCGTTTTATAAGGATCGCTTGGAAGATTTCTTAAATCTATCTTGTGGTTATTGAATTCTTTAGCAATAGCTGTTGATGCAAAGTTAGTTACAGACAAAGCAGTAAGAGCAGTTGCTGTAAATTTTAAAAAGTTTCTTCTACTTGTATTGATCTGAGTTTCCATCTTTAAACTCCATAATAAATCTTGTTTTCAAGTTCATTGTGAAGTTGGTGTGTGAAGATAAGAGAAGAGTTTTGTAAAAGAGAAGTTAATTTTGAAGTATTAAACGATCAAAATTTCAAAAATTGTACTTTTAATAATTATTAAAATATGTAAAAATATTAGTATATATAATAAAACACTATCATAAGAGCATTTTTTGAAAGAATTTCGCATGATGTGATAGCCATAAATTTGAAAAAATTAACTATAATTTGATTAAG
>ONCS01000122.1 GCA_900316375.1 uncultured Succinatimonas sp.
GCAGTTCCGTGTAGAGTATCAGCAATGAGAGGGTAAACGGATCAAGCAGAAACTTTGCTCATAATTAGGAAGGCAACTTCCTAAAAAGCAAAGAAACCCCCACTTCAAAAGCGAAGCTTTAAGTGGGGGTTGCTTTCACATTAACTTGCACCATCCTTAATCTTTTTGCACAAATCTTGAAAAACTTTGCTTAAAAAAGTGTGAGCAAAATCGCCTTATTTTCAGTACCTTAGGCCTAATAAGTGCCTTAGATCACGGAGTTGAAAATATCTGCAATTATTATCTTGTAATAGATCGCAAAACGCCCTTTCTTACCTATGCAAAAGCGCATTCACACACTAAAATTGATGTGTCTAGGAAAAAGAAAAATATATGCAAGCTTAAAGTTATTTTGGAGGATCGGATGGAAAATAACGCACGTGATGTCGTTAGACAAACAATGGCCCTAGTATTAGCAGGTGGTCGTGGTAGCAGATTAAAAGCATTAACCGATACTAGAGCAAAACCATCTGTATATTTTGGTGGTAAATTCAGAATTATCGACTTTGCGCTATCTAATTGCGTAAACTCAGGCATTAAAGGTATTGGTGTTGTAACCCAATATAAGTCACACTCATTACTACGTCACTTACAAGCAGGTTGGTCATTCTTCCGCAACCAGATGAACGAGTACATCGACTTCTTACCAGCATCTCAGCGTTTAGATGAAGAGCACTGGTACCAAGGTACTGCTGATGCGATTTTCCAAAACGTAGATATCATCAAAGATCACAAGCCAAAGTATGTGTTAATTCTAGCAGGTGATCATATCTATAAGATGGATTATGCAAACTTAATTCTAGATCACATCAGAATGGGTAGCCCTCTTACTGTAGCTTGTATTCCTGTGCCAAAAGATCAAGCAAAAGGCTTTGGTGTGATGAACATCGATCAAAACAACTTAGTCACCGACTTCGTTGAAAAGCCTCAAGACCCTCCAACCATGCCAAATAACCCATATATGTCATTAGCTTCAATGGGTATTTACGTATTTGATGCAGAGTTCTTATATGACGTTCTAAATAAGGATGCAGCAGATAAGGCCTCTCACCGTGATTTTGGTATGGATATTATTCCTCAGCTTGTAAAGCAAGGCTTAGTTCACGCTCATGATTTCTCAAAATCATGCATCCGTAACCGTGGTAATAAAGATATCGTTTACTGGCGTGATGTTGGTACTATCGATGCTTACTGGGAAGCAAATATGGATATCTCATCCATTGAGCCACAGTTAGACGTTTATGATTTCAACTGGCCTATTTGGACTAACCAAATTCAATTACCTCCTGCTAAGATGGTTCAAGACATCAACGGTACTTCAACTATCTGCCGTAACTCTATTACCTCAGCAGGTTGTATTATTTCAGGCTCATCACTCAATCAGACCGTATTGTTCAACTCATGCCGTGTTCACTCTAACTGCTTCTTATCAGAGTCAGTGATCATGCCATTCTGTATTATTCATAGAGCATGTCGTTTAACTAAGGTGGTGATGGATCGTGGCTGTGAGTTACCTCGTGGCATGATCATCGGTGAAGATCCTGAGCTTGATGCTCGTCGTTTCTATAGATCTGAAGGTGGTGTAACCTTAGTAACTAGAGCAATGCTACGTAAGTTACGTATGACAGAGCCTGAGTTATTTGAAGGCTTTGACAACTATAAGGCACCGGTTTCAATGCCTTCATACTAGTTTTCAAACTCCATTAAGATCTTCTTAAAAGGAAGTATGGATAGTCAAACTTTAGCTAATCGCCTCTTTTGCGCTAAGCGCCTAAGGGGCGATATTTTAAGTAAAGGGCAGTGCCTAGAGTTTCTAGGTAAAGCTTTTGATTTTGCCAATGACTTTGCCTATGGTGTTGAGCAAGATAGGCTTAAGATCACCATGTGCGCTCCTCTGCGCCGTTTGCAGCAAAAAACACAAGTCTTCCCCCTAGATGTCAAGGCTGCCTCACGCAATCGCTTAACTCACTCTTTAGAAGTAGCGCAGTACACTAGACTTATTACTTATGCTATTGCTAAAAGGGTAGAGTCTTTTAGGCAAATTATCCATCCAATGGCAAGTGCCTTACATAACGCCGCACTTTTACACGATATCGGTAATCCTCCTTTTGGTCACTTTGGTGAGTCTTTAATTCGTGAGTGGCTAAAATCTGCAGTGAATAATCCCCACATCAAAGCCGAGATTAAAGATACTGAGGTTGATGATTTACTCACTTTCAACGGCAATGCTCAAGGCTTACGTTTAGTCCACTCCATACAAGATCTAAATCTAACCTTAGGACAATATGCCTCGGTTATCAAAGTCCCTTATACTGTCAAAGAGCTAATTTTAGGTAAGGGTAAGGGTAGCTCTGGTAATGGTATTCATCAAGATTTCTACTCATGGTCTTATTCAAATGCTGGTGTCTTTTTATCAGAGCTTAATGTCTTAGAATCTGTTAGGCACAATTGTGAGCGTGACACTCGCCACCCTTTTGCTACTATCATTGAGTACTCTGATGATCTTGCCTATGTGCTTGCCGATCTTGAAGATGCGTATGACAGAGGCTTATATGATAAGCACACTATCATCAGCCTGTGTGAACAGATGGTAAATTACACAGAACTTGAACCTTTGCGTGAGCTTTTAAACGTCAATAAGGTCAAATCTTTATTTAAGAGCAATAAGACAGAGGCTCTATTCTATTTAAGAGACGTCGTCTCCATGGCTTTTGTCGATGATGTGGCAAGAGCAATTTCTAATAACTTAGAGAGCTTTATAGAAACTGGCGAGCCTGATTTTTCAAGTGGTGATTATCCAGGTATTACCGCACTTAAGCTTTTAAAGAACTTTGAAACTATCAATGTATACAACCACTTTGAAGTACAGACTTTAGATTTGTCAGGAGCTAGCTACATTAAAAGTCTTTTTGGTACTTATGAGTGCTTACTTTTAGAAACTAAAGAAGACTTTTTCAAAGAGCTTAATGCTCAAGGTGGCGATCCTTTCTGTATGCGTATTGCCTCTCGTATCTCGCGTCGTCATAAGGGCGCTTATTTAAAAGGTCTAGAGCAAGAAAGATTTAGTGAGATGTACCTAAGAATTAGGCTATTAGTTGACTATATTTCAGGTATGACTGACACTTTCTGTGAGTCAGAGTTTAAAATATTAAACGGACAAAAATAAAAAAAATCGGTTTTTCAAAAGGTTAAATTAGTCGCATTTTATAAGGCAGAAAAGCTTGTTTAATGGTAGAATGTGGCGACTATTTTTGACAAATAAATAAAGATTATTATGGAAAACACAACAAAACTTACCACCGCCGATCCTTCATTTGACGACATCAGACCTTGCAATGACAGTGAAGTTCAATCAGAGCTTTCTAAAATTATCTCTGATGAGATGGTAATTAACTCAATTTTAAAATTCCGTTACCCATTAACTTGTAAGACTTTTGGTTTTCTTTTAAGACCAATTGTTAGAGCTTATCTTCGTAAAAAAGCTTCTCACATTAAGACCATTCATGATTTCCAGCAAATCGTGGCAAACTTTGTAGATAACATGACCAAGACCACCACCGATGGCCTTGAGTTAGTAGGTTTTGATAAGCTTCAAAAAGATACAGGCTATCTATTTATTTCTAATCACCGCGATATCTCGTTAGATCCTGCTTTTATTGATATTGCCTTGTTTAAAAGTGGCTTAGATACTGTACGTATTGCCATTGGTGATAATCTACTTAGAATTCCTGCTGCTACCTCTTTAATGCGACTTAATCGTAGCTTTATTGTAAAGCGCTCAATTGAGGCTCCTCGTGAGAAGTTAAAGGCTTTATCACACTTATCATCATACATTGGCTTATCCATTGAAGAGAATAAGTCAGTGTGGATTGCTCAGCGTGAAGGCAGAGCTAAAGATGGTAATGACAAGACTGAAGATGCAGTTTTAAAGATGATTGGTCTTTATGGCCGTGCTAAAAAGATGAGCTTTGGTGATTATATGAGATCACTTAAGATTGTACCTGTTGCTATTACCTACGAGTATGATCCTAATGATTTAGCTAAAGCTAACGAATTATACGAAAAAGAAAAGAATGGACAATATCAAAAAGAAGAGTTTGAAGATATTGATACCATTACCCGCGGTATTCGCGGTTATAAAGGACATGTAAAACTAGTTGCAGGTCCTGTCTTAGATACAGCAAATTTTGAAAACGCTGAAGAGCTTGCTACTTTGATTGATAACTTTATCTGGGATAACTATGAGATGTACCCAACTGCACTTATCAGCGCAGGCTTAAAAGATAAGGTAAGCCAAAGTGATATAGCTAAGTTTGAAGAGCGTTTAAACTCATATCCTGAGCACTTGCGTCAAAAGGTTAAGGAGATGTACGCAAATGCTTACAAAAACAAAGAGGCATTAAAGGCTCATGTTTAATCCTATTTTCAATGCTGACGGTTCAATTAGCTACTTTAGAGTAACTTGTTTAGTTGTTGCTATTGGTTGTCTTGTCAGTGGCTGTGTCATGAAAAATGATGAGACTCCAGATACCGATGAGGTAGCAGCTGTTCAAGATGAGTCAGCCGATGATACTTCATCTGTTGAAGTTGAGAAAACTAGCGTTATCGATACTGATAAGTTACGTGTCAGAGCCCTACAAGAGTTATATACCGATGTTGTGTATATGCAATCTTGTGGTGATTTAGATAGTAGCTTTGATAATTGTCAGTTAACGCTTGCTCATGAGTTAACTCCTTATTATGAGTTAAAGCTAGAATCCTCAGCTGATGGTTATTTATTAAAGTTATCTGCAACTGCTGACAATGAAGATAGTTGCAAAGTTTTTGAAAATGACTCAAATGGTAATTTGGTTGCCTTTGACGCTGAAGGTAACAAAGATTTATCTTGTACCGCTCCTTTAACCTCAAAGTTAAATACCTTTGCCATTGTCCGTGATACTGATAATCACTATGGTGATACAGCACCTTCTGGGATTTCACCAATTACTAGACACTAAAATTAAGACTGACAGTGAGCAGTAAATTTTAAGAATTTAGTTTGGGCGGTGTAAAAAGCAGAATTTAAAAAAATTATATTTGGCTTTACAGCTAA
>ONCS01000136.1 GCA_900316375.1 uncultured Succinatimonas sp.
AAATGTATTAGATCAAACTATAATACAATCAAGATACTGTTATATTCGTAACTGCTAAAAAGTGGGGAATTTGATGCGTAACTGCTAGTTAACAAAGAGCTATCTTTGGCAACTAAGGTTGTAAGCCATAAAATTGAAAATGATATTATCCCTATTATTCAAGAATCTAAGGCACTTGCTAACGATCCACAAACCATTGCATGGATCTTAAGAGGAGAAGATGAAGCAGGACTTCAAGATCTTGCTACTCTCCACAATCAAGTTTTAAAGCGTTTTGACGTTTTTGCTGTATTTTTAGCTACAGCTACAACCAATCGTTATTACTCAGCAGGTAAACTTGATGGTGTATTAGATCCTGACGGCAAAGATGGTTGGTTTAAAGTTATTTTAAACTCACCTAATGATTTTGAAGTTAATATGGACTTTGATAGAGTCTCTGGCAATATTGCCCTATTTATTAACTACAAGATTTATGATGATAATGGTAAGGTTATTGGTATTACAGGTGTTGGTGGCAAGCTTGAAAATGCTTTAGACATGATAAGCACCAATGCTGTTTCCTCTCAAGATAACTTCTTTGCTATCAATAAGTCTGGCTTAATCCAATTACATAAAAACAAGGACTACATTCTAAAGACTAATATCAAAGATTTAGATCCTGAACTTGCCAAGGCAATTGATAATATCTCTAATTCAAAAGAGCACTTAGCCTCATTTGAAGATAAAGATGGTAATGATTTCTTCGTAGCCTTAGTACCTATGAAATCTTTAGGTTGGTCAATTATTTGCCAAATTCCTAAGGCAGAGTTATTCAGTCCTTTAAAATCAATTTTAATTTACTCTCTAATTGTAAGTATCGTGGTGCTTTTATTAGGCGTGTGGATTGCTTACTACATGTCCATAAACTTAAAGAGAAGACTTAACCGAATTTTAAAGAACATTGGTAACTTCTTAGACTTTATTGCAAATCCTGACAATGAAATTAAGATCATTGAGCCTAAGGTAAATGATGAATTAGGTGCTATTTCTAATGAGTTAAATGCCGGTGTAAAGCGTATTAAAGAAGGACTTGAGGCTGATGCTAGTGCCATTAAGCAAACTCGCGATGCACTTATCAATGTATCAAAAGGTTACTTTAATCAAGAAATTAGAGCAAAACCTAATAATCACTATCTAGCTGATGTGATCTCATTATTTAACTCATCACTTAAGACCATCAGTGAGGTTATGTCTGATGTTGATGCTGCTTTAACCCAATTTAAGCAAAATAACTTCAAAGCGGAAGTTCCTGATCGTGGTTGTGAAGGAGAACTACAAGAACTTACTAATGATATTAACTCTTTAGGTCTTGCAATGCGTAACTTGTTGACTAAAGATCAAGAGTTATCATTGTCACTTGCAGATAAGTCTCAAAGTCAGCATGAGTCAATTTCACAGATCAATGAAGCTATCTCTAGCCAAATTGAGTTCTTAGAAAGAACTGTTGAATCAGTACAAGGTATTGTTCAATCTAATAAAGAAGTTGGTGAAGGTGCACAAAAGATCAACTCTCAAGCAGGACAGATCCAAGGCATCGTAGCTACAATCCGCGATATTGCAGATCAAACTAACTTGCTAGCCCTAAACGCTGCAATTGAGGCAGCTCGTGCAGGTGAAGCAGGTAAGGGATTTGCAGTTGTTGCTGATGAAGTACGTCAGCTTGCTATTAGTACCCAAACAAGCTTAACTGATATCAATAAGATTTCAGAGAGCTTATTAAAGAACATTCAATACCTAGAAGCATCTGTTGAAGAGCAAAATCAATCTGTAGTTGAAATTGCAAGTTCAGCAAATGAGCTTCGTGAGAAGTCAGAAAACTCTAGTGCTTTAGTCAGCGATGCTTTAGCCGTAAGTGAAGAGCTTGGTGATATTGCTAATAGAGTAAAAGCTGAAGTCGAATCTAAGCAATTCTAGAGATTGGTAAAACAAAAATTTTAAATTTTTTCTGCCTAGCCTGTTGCGTTTCATGCTAGGCAATTTTTTTCTTAAAACAGACCTTTGATCATTTGATGAGATAAAAAATAATACATATAAAGGGTCTTAAGCTCCTAAAAAAGTTTGCTTAAGGCCTTTTTCCTTAAGGCTTAGCGCCAAATTGTAAATAACCGAATC
>ONCS01000228.1 GCA_900316375.1 uncultured Succinatimonas sp.
GTATTGATTACTATATTAAACAACAGATAATCCCCATTAAATCGTGTCAAAATAAAAATCAATAACGTATTTTTAAAGAGCTAATACGGTGCTAGACCGCATGTAATAGATGTTTATGAACTTTTAAGTTCATGCGAAAGTTGAGATAGTGATAAAAAACAAAGCAAATTAACATAGAAACAAAACTGCCTACAGGGGTAGCAAGGCCCATGTATGTTAGTGTAGTTGGGAATAATACCGATCCTAAATAAGAGCCAGGGACACGGAAACATACCATGGAGATAATGTTATGGATAAAGGATAACATTGATCTGCCATAAGCGCAGAAAAAGCCTGAGAAGACAAAGTGAATACCTGCAAAGAACACATCAAAGATGTAAGTTGAAAGGTACTGCGCACCTGATCTAATTACGCCCTCATCGCCTTCTTTAACAAACCAAGAGATTATAATCTCTGGAATTAAAAGCACCACTGCAATTACCACTACGCTATAAATACAATTGATATAGCTTGCGTACTTTAAAGTAAGTTTAGCACGTAAATGCTTTTGAGCTCCCACACATTGAGCTGCAATTGCTGATACTGTTGAAAGTAATGCTGATGGGACTAAAAAGACTAAACAAATTACCTTTTCTACAATGCCCACAGCTGCAGCATCGGTTAAGCCACGCATATTGGCAATAATGGTAATGATGATAAAACCAATTTGAATAAAGCCATCTTGAAGAGCTATAGGAAGACCTATTTTGGTAATTGAGCCAATAACCACCTTTTGTGGGACAAAATCCCCTCTTTGATAGGTCATATTAGTGCTGTGACGCTTTAGATAGACAAGACCTATGAACACAGAAATCATTTGTGAAAGCGTGGTAGCAAGCGCTGCGCCCTTTGGTCCTAGGTTACAAGGTCCAATTAAAATGATATCTAAAATGATGTTGACAACACAAGCTACCATTACAATGTACATCGGACTTTTTGAGTCGCCAAGACCACGGAAGATTGAGGCAATAATGTTATAGCCGGTGACAAATGGCACACCTAAAAAGCAGATCATTAAATAATCTACTGTAAAGTCCACAGCTTCAGTAGGAGTTTTCATCACCTGAACAATTGTCGAGTTGGCAATTAACAAAACTAAAGTTAATACCACGGATAGACCAAAGAAAAAGACTGCTGAATTGCCTATAACATGACTTACCTTATCAAAAGCTTTAGCGCCAAAGTTTCTAGCAATTAACACGGTAGTACCCATAGAGAGGCCTACAATCATCACGGTTAGCATATGCATAACTTGTGAGCCAATCGAGACTGCGGTAATCGCGGCGACACCATTGAACTGACCTATGATAAAAAGATCAGCTAAACCGTATAAAGTTTGTAGAAAAAAAGATAGAACAAAAGGAAGAGCGAAAAAGATAACGTTATTTAAGGCATTGCCTTGGATCAGCGATCTTTGCATAGGATTGCTATTCTATTTTGATGATATTTTGAATGGTACAAAAACGAAAAAACCACGCAATCTAACGATTGGTGGTCTTTCTAGAAACTTGGTAGCTATGACTGGAATCGAACCAGTGACCTCAGCATTATGAGTGCCGCGCTCTAACCAACTGAGCTACATAGCCACGTGGCTGGGGTACTAGGATTCGAACCTAGGTAATGGCGGAATCAGAATCCGCTGCCGTACCACTTGGCGATACCCCAACATATTGTCAAAAACTAAATACGGTGGCAGGGGTACCTGGACTCGAACCAGGGAAATGGCGGGATCAAAACCCGCTGCCTTACCACTTGGCTATACCCCTAATCAGGTATTTGTTTGTGTTTGACAACGGTGCACATTATAAGGATTGTTAAAAAATTGTCAACAACAAAAACAAACTTTTTTTCAAAAATTTAACGATAATTAAACAAGCCTTGGTGCAAAGCCGATTTCTATCGGATTTTAGCCCCAGCACTTTTTTAGCTTAAGAACATCTCCTGAGCCATCCTAATGGCACTTTGATGTACGAAGATCTTATTGACTGCGTTTTTGATACCCTCTAAGGCAATCTCATCTTCTAAGAAATTAACTAAAAAGTCAGCTTCTACTAAGATGCGGTAATCCTCACCTTGAATATCACTATAGGTATGATGGTGACCTACAATAAAAGCAACTCTGTCAATTACATCGCTGTCAAAGCCAAGATCTCCTAATAATTCACGGGCAACAGCAGGACCTTCTTGCTCTTGAATTTTACCGTTGCTATGTCCATACATTCTCTCACCTACTCTGATACCTACATCATGAACTATCGCGGTAGCTAGAGTAATAAAGGTAGTTTTCTCGTCAATATTTTCTTTTTCACAAATGATCCGAGAAAAACTATTTACCTTAATAAAGTGCTGAATCCTTTTAGCATCTCCCTTGAAAAACTCCATAGTTTTCAAAGTAAGCTCATTTAACTTTTGAGTGTCCATGATTTTTCTAGTCCTTTAAAGTTGCCTTGTAATAAGCAATCTCATGTTTCTTTAAGGTCTTATATAATCCAAACTCAGTGCAAAATACATAGAAGATATAAACTACGATGTAGACCACAATTGAACCCGTGGCAAATCTTGGATCGGATACTCGGTCACTTACTGATGCCATCAAGACCATCAGCATGGTATAAACTAAGAAAATGATCTCAGCAATAAAGGCAAAGGTGTGAAAGGTTTGAATACGCTTTTGCGCACGACCTCTTTGAAAGCCGCATAAGATTAAAAGACCTGGGGTTGCCCAAATTAAACCTGCCACAATACTTGATAGACTTGGATAGGCAATTAACATTAAAGCCATCACAAATGAAGAGACTAAAGTAATGTAGACCACACTTATGTTAAAGATAATGCGCTCTTTTTTGCTTAGCGGTGATTCAATAAATGGATCATATATTTTGCTTTTATCTGTATTTGATAGATTTGGTTCAGACATGGTGTTTTCCTTTAAACTCAATACCCTTATTTTAGCATTTTGCATAGAAAAACACTCAAAACGTAATGATTTTCAAAGAATTATGCTCTATTTTCATGTAATCTTCTAATAGAGGTGCAACATGAACTACCGTAAAGAAAACATTTTAGCTATTTGCTACGACTTTGATAGAACCCTAACTCCATTTGAAATGCAGGCTCAAGGCTATATTCAACAAATCAATGCTAATGTTGATGACTTTTGGAATATGGCAACTCGCCTATCAATTGAAAATCAAATGGATCCTAATCTTGCTTACATGTATCTAATGCTTTACGGTGCTAAGGGCAAGTTCAAAGTTGAAAGAAAGAAATTGCAACAGTTTGGCTCTGAAGTAAAACTCTATAAAGGCGTTGAGACTTGGTTTGACAGAATCAATACTTATGCTGAAAAACGTAATGTTAAAGTTGAGCATTACATCATCTCCTCTGGCTTAAAAGAGATGATTGAAGGTACCGCCATAGCTGATAAGTTTAAGCAAATTTATGCTAACTCATTTTTCTATGACATCAACGGTACAGCAATTTGGCCTGCTCAGACTATCAACTTTACTAACAAGACTCAGTTTATCTTTAGAATTTCCAAAGGTACCTTAGATGTTAACGATAATGATGTAAATCGTTACTTCCCAAAAGAGGCTATAAGAATTCCTTTTGAAAACATGGTCTACATTGGAGATAGCCAAACTGATATTCCTTGTATGAAATTAGTTACCGTACAAGGCGGTCATGCTATCGGTGTTTATGATCCTGTAAAGCAAAACAAGCAACGCGTACATGAGCTCATTCGTGATAAGCGTATTAAGCACTTTGCTGCAGCTGACTACAGTCGTAATAGTGAGCTTGAGAAACTTATGCACAAGATCATTGATTACACTCAAGCATCCTTTGAGCTTAATAAGTCATATCTAGAAGACTTAGAAGAAAGTGAGCTCTAACAGCCTTAATCTAGACTCAATCAAAGCATCATCTTCAAAACTCAAACTTAGCAAAATTAGCTTTTGCTAAGTTTTATCTAAGTTAGCCCTCTTATACTACGTTCAGAAATTACAAGTTTTCCTTATAATTTCAATTAAGTTTCCTAACCTTAATAATTCCCCAACCAAGAATGTTGCCCTAAAGTTTTAATGATATTTAGGGCAACCTTCAACATAATTTCTCATTGAGAAATGTCTTTAAAAAATTAATTAGTCCACTTGCTAAGTTGTCTAATTTTTGCACCACTATAAATCGCAATTTAAAATATTTTTCTATAACACAAACAGCTTATATAAGCCATTGTGCTAAAAATTTGTTTTTGCTAAGTATTTGCTAAGTTTTGATGGATATACTGAACACAGAAGTTAAGAGAAATCCTCTTAATCTCTAGTAAATTTTGATGTATTTGATGTATTCATTAGTGTTTTGAGTTTTTAAATAAACAAGTTCACATACCTCATCATGTCCCAGACCATTTCTTTTGTCTGGGATTTTTTTTAATTTTGCCTAAAAATCTTAATTTTCTAACCACAAAAACTCATGTTTTTTCTAAATTGTTAATTCTTTGATTTACCTTTAAATTATCTCCAAACTTTTTGCCACTTTTCTGCGCTTTTAAACTGCATTTTTGATATAATAGGATCTAGCATGTATACAGGAGATCAAATGTTACTAGACGAAGTTAAAGCTACTTTAGCTATGGAGAATTTAAACCTATCTAAAGAGCAAAAAAAACTACTTCAAGATTACGCTAAAGGCTTAATTACCTTTGAACAATTCAAAGAGCAGTTAGCAAAGTTATCTAAAGAGTTTAAGGCTGCCTGAATCTTGGAAGCTTCGACTTTTGACAAAGTCTATTGTTATCCTGGTACCGACATCTTAATCAATAACTTCAATGAGCACGATCCTAAAGTGCTCTCTCAATTAGAAGCTATGGTTACTGGTGCTAGGCTTATTGATCTATTAAAAAAGCCCATCCTTGGTAAGTTCGACCAAAAACACCTTCAAGCAATACATCACTATATCTTCCAAGATGTGTTTTCTTGGGCAGGTAAATTCCGTCAGGTCAATATTTCTAAAGAGATCTTATTTTGCGATGCGCAATTTATACAAAAAGGTCTAGATAAGATCTTTTTACAATTAAAGCAAGAAAAGTATTTAAGAGATTGCACAAGTTCTGATATTGCAAGTCGTGCTGCGTACTATTTAGGAGAACTTAACGCGATTCACCCTTTCCGTGAAGGCAATGGTAGAACTCAGCGTGAATTTCTAAGAGAGCTCTTATTGCCATTAGGCTTTTACGTTGATTACTCACGTTGTGATCCTAAGATGATGCTATACGCCTCAATCAACGCCTTTGCTGGCGATTATGATTTGATGACAGAACTCTTTACAAAGTGCATTATTGAAAAACCACAAAATTTAAAATATGGAAAAGACATTTAACTTAAACACCGATGTAAAAATTCAGTTAGGCACCTTCTATGTTGAAGTATGGGGTTGCCAAATGAATGTGTACGACGGCGGTCGTATTAAAGATTTATTAACAGCAGCTGGCTTTACTAAAGTAGATAGACCAAAAGATGCTGACGTAGTACTATTAGTTACCTGCGCAGTGCGTGCTAAAGCTGAAGATAAGGTATTTAATCAGATTGCTGCATGGCGTCACACTGGCGACATTGATGAGCACACCATCATCGCTTTAGGTGGTTGTGTGGGTACGGAACTTGCTGAAAAGATTTTAGAGCTTGATAAGTCAGTAAACATTGTCTTTGGTCCTCGTACTATTCACCGTCTACCTCAGATGATTGGTCAGTTTAGCGCCACTCATGAGCCAGTTGTGGATGTTACAGCTGATGAAATTGAGAAATTTGACTACCTACCAGAATCAGGTCCTGTAGGTCCTAGTGCCTTTGTCACCATCATGGAAGGCTGCTCTAACAAGTGCACCTACTGTATCGTGCCTTATACCCGTGGTGAAGAAGAGAGCCGTCGCGTCCAAGATATCTTAGATGAGTGTGTAAATCACATCAGTAACGGCGTAAAAGAAATCCACTTATTAGGCCAAAACGTAAACTCATATCATGGCTTAAATGAAGATGGCTCAATTTGCAATTTCTCAAGCTTACTTTATGAAGTAGCTGCAATTCCAGGTGTCGAACGTATTCGTTTTACCACCTCAAACCCAATGGATTTTACAGATGACATTATTGAGGCTGTCAAAAACTTAGATGTCATCTCTGATCAAATCCATGTACCTATTCAGGCAGGATCTGACAGAATTCTTGAGGCGATGCACCGCAGATATACTGCGAAGAAGTACATCGAGCTTACCCAAAAGCTTCGTGCTGCCCGACCTACCGTTCACATCTCATCAGATTTTATTGTAGGTTTCCCAGGCGAGACTGCTGAAGACTTTGAAGAGACCATGAGAGTTGTCAATGAAGTTAAATTTGACCAAAGCTTCTCCTTTGTTTATTCAAAGCGCCCAGGCACCCCGGCAGCTGAACTTCCTGATGACACTCCAAAAGAAGTTAAGATGGAGCGTTTATACAGATTACAAAACAGACTTGAAGAGCTTGCTCGTGAATACACCCAAGCTTTCATTGGCACAACCCAGCGCTGCTTAGTTGAAGGTACCTCACGTAAAGATGAAAATGAGCTTAAATCTCGTGCCTCCTCTGGCCGCATCGTGGTCTTTAAAGGTCCAACCTCACTTGTAGGTCAAATGGTAGATGTAAAGATCACCTCAGTTGTTGCCCACACATTAAAAGGCGAATTAGTAAATGGCTGATATTAAGACTTTAGATTTTGCTCTAGAACCTGCTGATAAAGATAGAATTGCCTATTTAGTAGGTCCTGAGGATGAGAACTTAAAACAAATTTGTAAGCGTCTAGGTGTCAAGATCACCTACTCAGGTGCTCACTTTCAAGTAAGTGGCATGGAAGGTCAGGCTAAAAAAGCTATAAAGCTTGTTAAAAGCTTATATGTAGACACTGCTCCACTTAAGGGTACTAAAAAACCATCTGAGGTGACCTTAGATATGGTGCATTTAGCTATCACTGAGTTCTCTCATGTAGAAGCTGATGATCATGACTATGAGAGCGATGAGTCAAAAGGCTCAATTAGCTCTTTATATCATAAAGCTAACTCTCTTAAGACTAAGCGTGGTTTTGTTAAAGCACGTACTGCAAATCAATCTGACTACATTGCCAAAATTAACAGTCACGATGTAAGTTTTGGTATTGGACCTGCCGGTACCGGTAAGACCTATTTAGCAGTAGCAGCTGCTGTTGATGCCCTAGAGCGCAATGAAGTACGCCGTATTATCCTAACTCGCCCAGCTGTAGAGGCTGGTGAAAAGCTTGGTTTCTTACCTGGCGATCTGTCTCAAAAGGTCGATCCATACTTAAGACCTTTATACGATGCCTTATTTGAAATGTTAGGCTTTGAAAAGGTTGAAAAGTTAATTGAGCGTCAGATCATTGAAATTGCGCCACTTGCCTACATGCGTGGTCGTACCTTAAATGATTCATTTATCATCTTAGATGAGGCTCAAAACACCACTATCGAGCAGATGAAGATGTTCTTAACCCGTATCGGTTTTAACTCTCATGCAGTGATCACAGGCGATCCTAGCCAAATTGACTTACCTCGTAATATTAAATCAGGTCTTAAAAACGCGATGACTGTATTACAAGGAGTTGATGCTATAGGCTTTACCTACTTTGAAAGCTCTGATGTGGTTCGTCACCCTGTAGTTGCTGCTATTGTGAATGCTTATGATGCTTTTGATAAGAAGGAAGCTGAGCTTAAAGCACAACGTGAAGAGCAATACCGTCGTGAGCATCAAGACAAAGTAGATCCTCAAGATCCAAAGCAACTCATTCCATCTGAGAACTAAAAACTACTTAAACATAAATAAAAACAATTAAGGCAAAGATAACATCATGCAAGTAGATATCGATTTACAGTTTGCAACTAAAGAGCCCATTGAGAACTTCCCAACATTAGAGAAGATCACACTATGGGCAACTACTGCTTTAGAAATTGGCGGTAGAAAAGCTGACTCAGAAATTACTGTACGCATGGTAGACAGTGATGAAATTCATGAGCTTAACAATCACTACCGCCATGTAGATAGACCTACTAATATCTTATCTTTCCCTTTTGAACTCCCAGAAGGTGTGGATGACTTACCACTTTTAGGTGATTTAGTTATTTGCAAGGAAGTTTTAGAGCGTGAATGTAAAGAGCAAAACAAAACTTTAGAAGAGCACTTTTGCCATTTAATCATTCACGGCTGTCTCCATCTTTTAGGCTATGACCATATTGAAGATGTGGACGCTCAAGAGATGGAGCCACTTGAGATTAAGGCTTTAGCTAAGCTTGGCTTTAAAAATCCTTATGAAGAGGAATAGGATTAACTTTTTCATAGAAAAATCTGATCTTCATACAAGCATTTAGATGATGGATTTGCAATACTTAAAAACAGTTTATTTTTAATTTTTTTACCTCACATATACTATGGCAACAACAGAAGATAAGAAAATACAAATCGCAAAAAAAGCAATGTATTTTATGCTCAATGTAACGAATGAAAACTTCATTGAGCAATTTGAAAAACTTACCAAAGGAGATACAGAGATCCAATTTAGAATTGGATGTGTATGCCTTGCTTTTTTAAGTTACATAATGGGCAAAGGTATATCTGAACCATTTGATCTTGAAGTATCAGAACTAGAGAACATTCAAGAAATTGGATATCGAAACTATCTAGGTGATCTTGATGCAAAAATTTCAAAGGAGCCTGGCAGTGAATATTACCAATTCTCAACATATTGCCAAATTGTGGTTAAACTTATGGCTTGTGGACACTTCTTTGATGGGCTTAATATTGAGTTTAACAAAGGAAAGACTTATCAAGGTCGTTACACTTCCATTGAGACAGCTCTAGATCTTAATGATTTAAGAGCTAATCATAATTACCTACGCTTAATTGAAAAGACTCTAATGGTTGATGCTAAATACTTTAGCAAAAACTTGGATACCACAAGAGAACACGTTGATAATGATGGCAAAGAAAATTACCAATTTTCTGAAGTTATAAAATTATTTATTGATAGTAAATTTGAGAACATCAAAAATTACAGTATTGAAATCTTAAAAACCGTCTATAAAGCAGTTAAAGATGTTTATAAAGATTTAGCTAAACTTGAAGTGCAAATAAAAGCTTATAACGACAATTTTACACCTCAAAGTGAAATTGATTTTTTTGCACAGAAATATGGTGAATTAAACAAAGATACTGTATTTGCTGGTGGTTTTGCTTTTGAATTTTTAAATTACCTTTCACAGAATAAATTACCAAGAGATAAAAGAGGCTTTGATACAGAAACTTATAAAGTAGCAGACAAAGTTTTAGACAATTACAAAGGCAAGTATAAATACAAAGGTGACGAAACATATTACCTTTTATATGAAAGCATGGGATGGCTTGCTCGAGGCGAATATATTAAAGGTGTAGATGCTCCTTTAAAATGTCGTTTTAGACTTGACGATGAAACAAGAAAAGTGCAAAAACTTCCTTACATTCACACTGCTCTTGCTAAAAGACCTATCATTATTACTAAAAAAGGTCTTAACCTTGTAAATCAATTAAAAGAGCTGAAAAAAGCTTTAGATGAACAAGAAATTGCTGTTAAAGATTGCAAGAAAACTAGTGAGGAATATAAAGCCTTTGTTAAAGCTCGTGACGAATTTTGCTTTAACACCATCAACAAGATCTTCAAAGACTCGGTTGATGCTTACAAGAAAGGCTTTTTAAGTTTTAAGTTCTAATAATTACAAACGAACAAAAGAGTTAAATATGGCAGATAATGTAAATAAACAATTCCAAGATCAAAAGATCTTAAAAGACATTAGTGAATGTATTCGTGATGACAAAGAGTTCACCTGCTTTGTTACAGCTTACTATTATTACTTTTTAGATTTATTGTTAAATAAGTCACCATCCGATCCTGCTGCCCTAGAGCTTGCCTACAAATTCGTGAACATGAATGTAGGTGCTGATGACGATGATGAGGTTGATGAAAGAGAGCTTGATAAGTACCACTCTATGTACGGTTCAATTGTAGCTTATCTTGTAACCCACACTCAGGCAGTTAAAGGCTTGAGCTTTACCCTAGATCAAGATAACTTAAGCAACGTTCCTCAATATCAAATTGAAGGAAATGTTGAAATTACCCCAATTGGTAGAGCCATTCACAAAGCCTTAGAAGCTGAGATGTACTATCTTGAAGATGACGATTTAGAGTTTGTAGTATCTCAAGAGCGTGAAGAGGATAGATTAGAAGAAAACTATGAATCTCTAGAGCCACTTGCGCAAATGCTTGTTGATATTGCAAGACAAACCTTAGGTTTAGAAGATGTTTCTAAAACCTCACAGGCAGCGAATGACGAAGAGCAAGAGACTACAACAGAAGATACCAAGCAAGAACAAAATAGATCCATAGATTTAAAAGATTTTGCTCAAAAAGAGCTTAAAGCATTTTCTGAGGATAACGACTACAACGAGTTTGTCGGTATCTACATGCACTCAATTCTAAAAAAGCTCAATGAAGAAGGCCCAATTGATCACGCTGAGTATCAACAAGAATATCAAGAGACTTTAATTTCTCAAATTCTAAGCTCTTGCTATCCATACGGCAGTGATTTAGATGAAGCTGACATCATGAATGCAACCACTGATGCGATGTTCTGGCTTACCTACTGTGGCTGCATTGAAGGTGTAGACATCTATCAACCACAGCTTGTTGATGGCCAATATCAAACTAAGATTGCCCTATCTCAAGATAGCGATGAAATTACCATAACTTCAGTTGGTGATACCATTAAGTCAGTCTTTGATGATACTTTAATGCACCCAGATAAGTTTGTAGATATCAATGCTTTACCTGACATGGATAGATCGCAGTTAATGTTAACTGTAATTAAGAAGCTTGCAGCTCAATATCCTCAAATGTTAATTAAGAAAATCGTGGAAAACTTAAATGGCTAAGATCTCAGCAAAAGAAATTGCTCACCGTAAAGCCTTAAAAGAGCTAGAAGGCATTACTCCTAAAACTAGAGCTCTCACCTTAAAGCAAATGCTAGAAGGTAAAGATGTGCTTTGCTCTTTAATTGCTCAGTGTATCCGTCAGATCATTACCTTTGTTCGTGATGAAGGCCCACAAAGTGATTTAAATGAGTTTAATCAATTTGTAGCTACTATCTGCCATTTATCCTACGAGCATTTATCAAAGCAAAAGGAAATTAAAAAAGCTGATTTAATTCCTGAGCAAGCTTTAATCATCACCACCATGACCGTGATGACTAACGCTGATCTTCTAAAAGGTATTTTAGTCAAGCTCATGCCAAAGGTTGTCCGTGGTAAGTTAGTTGTCGACATTGAGTCAGACGTTACCCACACTCCAATTGATGTCACCGAGCGTGGTATTGAGTTTTACAACGCTATTGATAAGCTTGAGGTAAGTTACAGTCTTACAAATGACGATCCTCATGCTTTCTTTGCAAAATATACAAGCTATATTCTTGAGCTTGTAGACTACATTATTGCTAAAAACTAAGAAGGTTTTATGTTTAAAAAGCTCTTAATGGCAACTGCAATTTTCACAAGTACAGCATTTGCTGCTGACAATGTAGTTTTAGGCAATATTGCGATAGGTCAAAGCACCCAAGACGAGGTTGAGCAAATTTTAGCTGATAAGAACTGCTCATTTAACTCAGTTACCGACATGATAACAACTGATGCTAATTGCTACAATTTGCCTAATTTGCAGTCTGTTACCTTTGGCTTTTTAAACGATACCAACAAGCTCTATGGAGTGGATGTTAAGTACACTAAAGACATGGATAATGCCTTTAACAAGTACTTAAGCGCTTTAAAAAAGAAGTATGGAAAACCTTCTAAGTCTCGTATTCCCTTTGTAGGCAACAAGCATGTAGAGTGGAGAACTAAGCACTTAGTAGTAGTTTTAGATGAGCCACATATGAGTTTTGAAGGAATTATCACCTATTGGGATAAACAGACCTATCAAAGCAATTTACAGCATGATAAAGATACTCAAAAGAAAAACGAGCAAGATCTAAACGACCTAATCTAGTTTAGAATTGCCAAAATAATATATTTAGAACACATACCAAGGATATTTATGAACGATAATCATGACGATGAGCATAGTTCATTTTTAAGTAAATTATTTTCTAAAAAATCAGAGCCTACTAATCAAAACGAATTAGAGCAAGTAATTCATGAGGCATCTGAAAATGAGGTCATTGATGAAGAAACTGAGGACATGATCCAAGGTATCTTTGATATCAATCGCCTCCGTGTCTCTGATGTCATGATCCCAAGCTCAGAGATTGTAACTATCAATGTTAACTCATCATTAACTGATGTAGCTAAGATTGTAGTTGCCCACGGTCACTCACGCTATCCTGTCATCAGTGAAGATAAAGATCATGTAGTAGGTATTCTTTTAGCCAAAGATCTAATTGCCTATACTGCAGGCTTAAAAGAGCTAGAAGGTGGCATTAAGTCTTTACTACGCACTCCAGTGATTGTGCCTGAGGCTAAGCATGTAAATGCGATGCTTAAAGAATTCCAACAAAATCGTTTCCACATTGCTATTGTCGTCGATGAATTTGGTGGTGTTTCAGGTTTAGTTACCATTGAGGATATCTTAGAGCTCATTGTAGGCGATATCGATGATGAGTACGATACAGAGGAAGATGCTGAAGATATCATCAAGACTCAAAAAGATGACACCTATATTGTCCGTGGTTCAACTCCATTAGATGAGTTTGATGAATACTTTGAATCAAACTTACAAGATCTAGCTGATGTAGATACTATCGCAGGTCTTACCACCCATGTTCTAGGCAAGTTCCCTAAGAAAGGTGAAAGCTTGACTATTGAAAACTTTAGTATCAAGGTTCTTGATTCAAATAAGCGTCGTGTGCACTTACTTGAAGTTAAAAAGAACGAAATATCTGAAGAGTAAAAGTTAAGTCATGGACAGCTTAACAGCTCAAGACATGCTCACAGACGAGCTTTGCTACGAGGTAGCTTTATTTGCCCTTAAATTCTGCAAAGACAACAACTGTGAGCTTTCAATTAACACTATCATTGACGAGTTTGAGATAACTGAAGCCCGAGCCGAACGCATTATGCGTTCACTTGTGAATACTTCAATTGTCGATGATGATGGCAATCTTCAATACGAAGATATCTCAGCTAAAATCGAAAACCTTAAAAACCTCATCGAAGCTAGTAAGCAAATTGCTAAATACTTAAAGTCTGATCCAACTGAAGATGTGGATTATGACAGCGATGTAGATGAAGAGATCTGCTATTGCCCATCTTGCATGGCAGCCCGTGGTGAGTTAAATAGCGTCGATCCTAGATATAATGACGCTATCGAGTTTTCAAAGCGCCTTTTAAAAGAGAAGAGCTCAGTTACCGCCGATGACTTTGTCTTTGGTTGGCGTATTGATTTTGCTAGAGCTCAAAGGATTGTTGCTAAGCTCAAAGTAGATGGCTACATCAACTAAGAGCTTGTTTAGTTTCTTAATTATTTAGCTAAATACTCTTTTAGCTTTTCAATAATTGATAGGTCTGCTTCAAGCCAAGCAACTGTTTCAAGATCATCACGACCTAACCACTTAGCTGCCTCATGCTCAAGTAAACTCAAATTGCCATCAACTACAGAGCATAAGTAGCAATCCATGTGGAGGTGGAAATTAGGGTAATCATAATCTACAGTGCAAAAGTGCTCTTTAACTTTAATGGTAGTAGCTAGCTCTTCATGAATTTCACGCACAAGAGCGGCCTCTTTGGCCTCCCCTGCTTCAATCTTGCCACCTGGGAATTCCCAACCATCTTTAAACTCGCCATAACCCCGTTGTGTTGCAAAGATTTTATGATCTTTCTCGATAATCGCAGCCACTACATTCACTGTTTTCATGTTACTGTCCATTTTCATTATTTTTGACTTATTTTTCTGGCAGCATTGTACCTGAGATTGATA
>ONCS01000139.1 GCA_900316375.1 uncultured Succinatimonas sp.
ACTAACTAGATTGTCAATAAATATTTGAGATTAAATATTGTAGAATTTACCTAAGATAAAAGACTACTTTACGCGCATTTATCCTCGTCCTAAAGAACGAGGCTTTATGCGCTTGTCTTTTTGGGTAAACTCTCAGATTAGCCAGATTGCAACTGCAGCAACTCAGCAGACTACTGCAACCTCAGAGATTTCTAACAACATGCAAGGTGTAAGTAACTTAACTCAAGAAAGTGCAAACAGCTCTCAAGAATCATCAAATGATGTTGAGTCTTTGCGTAAAGACGGACAGGCACTTTTACAGAAGATTGAGATCTTCAAGTTCTAAAGATTCTTTATCCTCCCTCCAAAGCCTCCTTGCGGAGGATTTTTAGTCCTTGAAAACCGCTTACACTTTGTGCAGACTTGATCAAAGTTTGTATATTCTATTATTCTTTTTAAGCATTAACTATTCTTAAAATCCTAGCCATTTCACAAAATTATGACTGTAGATGTGAGTGCTGTCAAAATTAACCTAAACCTCAAGAATATTTAACCGATATCTACGTATAATCATTGATATGCAAACGTTGCAAACTTTGCAGTATAAAAAGCAAAAAATAACAAATTCGGTGACCTTATGAATTTCTTTAGCAAGATGAGTATTCGAGCCAAACTAGTCCTAGGCTTTGGCATTTTAAACATACTTTTAGTGATTACCTCAGTTTTCTCTGTTACCATCACTAAGAGCAATATTGATGCTTCATACAACGTGGAAAGAATTTTAAATAAATCCTACAACCGTGTGATGAACACTCAAAAGTCATTAGAAAAAGCAAATGACATGATCTTATATTATCTACAAGGTAAGACTAATCACGATAGAAACCTTGCTTTTGCTGATGAGTCTTTATCTAAGATTGATGAAATTGCTAAAGTATCTTCAGTGATGAATGAGAACGTCATCGGTGAATTACCATCTTCTAATGCCTATAAAAACAACATTTTAAAGGTAAAAAGACAAGCTGCTAATTTAAAGAATTTATATATGACCACTGTTGTTCCTTTAATTAAAGAGAACAAGACTCAAGAAGCTTTAGATGAGTATATTGCAGATGTATTACCAGTTGCTAACGACTGTCTATTCATCTATCAAGCTTTAATTGATGAGCAAGTAGCCTTATCTACTTCTATTACCCAGGGTAATACCTCAAAAGGACCAATGTACACAGCAATTGGTATTGCTATCTTTGCCGTGATCTTAGCTTTGATAATTTCAAAAGTATTTTCTAGCTATATTGAAAATAACTTCCATTATTTAAAGAAATACATTGGCTTAATGGCTAAAGGTGACTTCTCATTTGAGCTAAAAAATCATTGCCATGATGAATTTGGTGATGTCTTTAAGTCAGCTCAAGAGATGAAAGAGAAGTTAGGCTCATCAATTGCCGATGTAGTACATACCTATAGAGATTTTGATATCCAATTAAAGAAGATCAACGAGCAAATTGATGGAGTTGCAAGTGCAATTGCTGATGCAGAATCTCGTTCTGTAACCGTATCTGCAGCCTCTGATGAGATGGTATCAACTACCTCAGATATTGCTAAAAACTGCGAAAGCGCTGCAAGTAATGCTAACGGTACCCAAAGCATTACCAATCATGGTGTACATGAGGTTGAGCAGGTCATCGATAGCATTAGAAATCAAGCTCAAAAGACTCAAAACGATGCTAACTTAATTGCAGCTTTAGTACAGCAAAGCAATAAGATTGGTTCTATTGTGCAAACTATTGAAGATATCGCAAGTCAGACTAACTTACTAGCGCTAAACGCTGCAATTGAGGCTGCTCGTGCAGGCGAAGCTGGTAAAGGCTTTGCTGTGGTAGCAGATGAAGTTCGTGCCCTAGCTTCCCGCTCTTCAGCATCAACTCAAGAGATCACAAAGATGGTATCTCAGATCCAGTCAGATGCTAATAGTGCAAACGAGTCTATGGTCCAGACTTTAAGTGACATGAATAACCTAGCAGAGCGTGCTTCAGGAGTTACTTCAATTCTAAATGACATTAACCAACACGTAGATGAGGTTAATAGCCAGATTAACCAGATTGCAACCGCTGCAACTCAACAGACTACTGCAACATCAGAGATCTCAACTAACATGCAAGGCGTAAGCACCTTAACTCAAGAAAGTGCTAATAGTGCTCAAGCTTCATCTGATGAGATTGATGTGTTACGTCAAACTGGTCAAGACTTACTAGATAAGTTAGCTTTCTTCAAATTACCTAACAAGTAATTTGTGAAAATTAAAAAAAGTTTCAATTGTGTGTTAAATGCCTCCTTATCAACAGGGGGCATTTTTATATCATCAATTCTTGTTGTATGATCTTCATGTATTGAGGAGCCTTATGACAAATAAACTATTTAAATTTACTGCACTTATTTTTGCATTTATCTTTTGCTTAAGTTTTACAAATTCAGCTACTGCTAAAACTGAGCTTGATAGAAGTTTGTTTGATATTCCGGATGTAACTACACAGGATAAAGCTACAACTGTACCTTTTTATCTTGACTGCATGCAAGATGGCAAAGCTACTTTAAAATGCGGTATGACTGTAGATAGTGGCGCTTACATCTATCAAGATTCCCTTAAACTTACCTCCAATAATGGCGTGCTATTAACCCTACCAGAGCCTCGTGATCACACTGATGCTAATGGTACAGTAAAAGTTTTTGATTCAAGCTTTATCTTCTATGTGCAGTTAACTCGTGGTGAGGTAGGAGAGTCAGTTAACTTTACCTATCGAGGATGTAATAGTGATGGTATTTGCTACCCAGTACAAAACTATAGTTTTGAAATCCAAAAGAAAGTACAGGCAAGCTTTGAAACAGAAATTTCAAAAAAGGAAGCTCAAGATAGTAATAATCAACTTTTTAATCAAAAAGACAACTTCTTACTTATTCTTTTATTGTGCTTAGTCTTTGGTGCGACCTTAGATTTAACTCCATGTGTATTACCAATGCTCTCTATTTACTCTGCAACTATCATGGGAGGAGAGTATCAAAGCTTTGGCAAAAAACTGCGTCAAAACCTAGTCTATCTTTTAGGTCTGTCACTTACCTACTGTGTTTTAGGACTAATCTTTTCTCAAATTGGTGTAGCAGCTCATGGCGTGTTACAGCATCCAATTGCCACGGTAGTTATGGCATTATTACTTGTCATCTTTGCTCTAGATTGCATGGGGATCATCACGGTTAGAGTGCCATCTTATTTTAACAATGCAATTGAAAATAAAATCCAATCTCAAAAAGAAGGTACTTTAAAGAAAGCTTTCTTATTTGGTGCCTTAAGTGCTTTAATTGCAACCCCTTGCACTTCAGCTCCTCTAGCAGGCGCTTTAATCTACGTTATTAACTCAAATTCAGTTTTAAAGGGCGTGTTGATGTTCTTCTGCCTAGGTTTAGGTATGGGACTACCTCTTTTAATTATTGGAAGCTTTGGATCAAAGGTTATCAATGTATTTAAAGGCAAAGGCTCTTTATTTAAGAATATCTTAGCAATACCTTTACTCATTGGTGCTTTGTATATTTGCAGACATCTATTTAACGAATATGGACAGCTTGTAAGTAACTTAACCTACGCTTTCTGTATCGGTTACTTTGTCTTTATCGTTAAAAAAGGCTATGACGTAAAGCTAAGAGCAATCTCTGCCCTTCTTTTCTTTATAGGTGCTTTTACTTTGTTTAGCCATAACTTATCTACTCATTACTTATTACCTTTTGAAGAGGTAAAAGCCGTCTCTGACTTAGACAAGTACAAAGGTAAAAACTTGATAGTAACAGTGAGTGCTTCGTGGTGTACTAACTGTCATGAGCTTGATGATTCGCTTTATTCAACCGATGAGTTTGTAGATATGGTAAGTGATTTTGAATTAGCTCGTTTTGATTTTACTGATCCAAATACTCCTGAGAATAAGGAGCTAGCTGAGCACTTTAAGTTAATCGGTGTACCTTTTGTAGCTGTGATTGATAAGAGCGGAAATGTGGTTTCCAGCTACACAGGTTCAACTAATCTTGAAGGTATTCACAAGATGATGGAAAAGATCAAAGATTAATGATCAAAGAAAAAACGGATCAATGCAAAGTAGTGTGGGATCTTAGATCGTAAACACAAATAAAAAGAGCCTAATGTTATAATTGAGTTGTTCAAGAAACAATCTAACAAAAAGGCTCAATATGCATTGTACAAGTAATGAGGAAATAACTCAATTACCTGCGAAGGCTACTGTCGATTTAGCAGGCAAACTTTTG
>ONCS01000140.1 GCA_900316375.1 uncultured Succinatimonas sp.
CTATGCCTAACAATCCGACGTGGGGTAAGGGGCATTATTGTCTGCTCACTTTGATACTATACAATTGAATCGGGGAAATAGGTTATAAAAAGTTTTTTTTAACCGCAATTTTTTCCTTTTTTGAGGCCTTTGCATTAAAATAGGTGCAATTATTTTTTCAAGCTAAAAAAGACGATATGACAGATACCATTACAAGCGAAAATATCACCTCTACCGGCCTTCAAAAGATCTACTTATATAACTCTTACTTTAGAGGCAAATTCACCGAAGTATCCTGCGTTGGACACACTAACAACATCGGTAATAACTCTTCAGGTAAGACTAGTATCTTAAATCTAATTCCAATTTTCTACGGATTAGAGCCATCTAAACTTATCTCAAGACAGGCAGGTAAACTTCCATTTGCACAGTTCTACCTACCAGAGACAAGCTCTATGATTGTCTTTGAGTACTTAAAGCAAACTCAAAGTAAGTGTGTAGTGTTATTTAGCCGAGGCGGTACCTCTTTTGCTTATAAGTTTGTCGATTGTGATGCTAAAAATACCTTGTTTACAGAAGAGTCATTAGACTTTTTGAAAAAGTGCAAGGATGTAAGTGAGTGGCTTAAAAACTATGTAGGCAAAAAGCTTGGTGTAGATCAAAGTCGCAACATTGATAGTACTTTAGATTATCAAGCTATTATCTCTTATGATAAAAAACGTCTTCGTCAACGCGGCGCGGTAGGTCGAGATTTACAACAATACGCTTTTAAATACTCTTTATGCCCAATTGATGCTGAGATGAAACACATGGGCGCATTGACCTCGGTGATGCTTAATGAGCGCAAGATGCTTGAGCAGTTAAAGGTCATGCTAGTTGATTGCTACATCAATGATAAAGCTGCGATTGTGATCCCTAAGCCTGGTAACAACAATGATGCTATTGAAGATTTAAATTCAATGGTAAAGATCCAGGCAGAAGAGCACACTCTTCGTGATGCCATTAACTTAAAGGGCAATTTAGATGAGATCTGGTCTCAAATTAAAGGCTTAGATCTGCTCTTTAAGTTTAGA
Source organism: uncultured Succinatimonas sp. (assembly GCA_900316375.1). GTDB lineage: Bacteria > Pseudomonadota > Gammaproteobacteria > Enterobacterales > Succinivibrionaceae > Succinivibrio. Next base: position 1,053 of record ONCS01000140.1, read on the forward strand.
TATGAAGATCTAAAAGCTAAAAAGGAAAACTTCATTTCTAAAATACGTGAGCAAAGAGATAAAAAGAGCGCTGAAAACGAAGAGTATACCAATCAAAATAGTACTTTAAAGAGCCAAAGAACTGATTGTGAAGGTCAAAGAACTACTTTAAGTTTACAAGTTAAAAGTATTACCGATAAAAAAGATGAGTTTGATGCTCAAGACATCGTACAAAAGTCTGTAGAGTTTAAGAATTTACAGAATTATAGAATTACTATGGAAACTGATGAGGCTCATTTAAAGGGTATTAGTGATGCCTTTGATGAGGTGACCAGCCGTCTTGATTTGGAAAAGTATAATCAAATCAATTCTCTTCGTGGTACTTTAGATAGAACTCGCAACAAGTTAGAGTCAGATATTGAGAATTTAAAAACTGAAAAGAAGCGTCTTGAGATCCAGTTAAATCAAAATCTTGAGAACTTACAGTTACGTTATAACCAAGAGCGCGATAATTTCTTTAACCGTCGTCGTGATGAAAAGCAATTATTAAATGATGAAAAGTTCGCTTTAAAGGACAAGATTAACCTAGCTAGTCAATACACTCCTCAAGAACAAGAGGATATCGATGGTTTGAAAAAATCTATCGATGAGTGTGATGAAAGAACCGATGCTGCAGTTAACACCTACAATCAAAAATTAAAGGTTAAAACAGAGATTGAGTCAAAGATTTCTGATTTAAAACTTGAGTTAGGCGCAGTAGATAACGAGCTTAAAGCTAAAACTGAGCGTAGAACCAATATCCTTAAAGTTTTAAACCCAGAAGATGGTACTTTACTATACTTCTTAGAAGAGCAAAGTATTGAGTGGCGCGAGAGTATTGGTAAGGTGATCCGCCCTGATTTACTTCAAACTAAAGGCTTATCTCCAAGTTTAGGTGAGCTTACTGATTCTATCTATGGCTTAAAGCTTGATTTAGATAAGGTAAGTGAAAGTGAGTTTTTAAAAGACAGAGACTTGCTAGTTAAAGAATCTGAAGAGCTTAAAGTTCAAATCGATGCTTTAGAAAAAGAGCATGATAGACTTACAAATGGTCACAAGAACTTATTAGAAGAGCTCTCACTTGCTAATGGCGAAATTCAAAAGAGCTTACGTGAGATGCAGCGTCTACGTGATGAAAAAGAGCAGGCAAAACTTGCTTTAAACAAAGAGCTCAAAGAGATTAAAACTTTAATTGAAAAGCGTTGTTTAGATTTAAAAGAGCAATTGTCATTATGTGAAAAGCAATTAAGCTCTTTTGATAATGAAACAGATAAAAAGGTTGAGGCTTTCAAGCAACGCTTTATTGAAAAGAATAACGAGATTAAAGCAAGCTTTGGTATCAAACAAGAGCCAATTGATACTGACATTGATACCAAAAAAGAAATGATCGCCAAAGCTGAAAATGACTTTAAGCAAAAACTATATGAAATTGAAAAGTCATATGAAGCTGCCTTAAAACAAGAAGGTGTAGATTTACGTGTTCTAAATGAGGCAAAAGATAGAGCTTCTAAATCTCGAGCTATTTATGAAACTGTAAGTTCATATGAAGAGCTTGTTAATGCATATCAAACTTTCTTAGATTCTCAATGGGCTAAATTAGATGATCTGCAGGCACGTGTACGTGATTTAGATAGCCAAATTGATAGTCTAACTAGTCAAATGGCTAACTTAAAAGTTGATCATGAAAGAGCTCTTGATGTAATTCAAGCAGCTATCAATGAGCTTACAAATCAATTAAATCGTATTACTAATGATTTAGAGAACTTTGAGTCATTTAAAAATAACGATGCACTTCGCTCAAGATTAGGCCAAATGCCATTTGATACAGAAGCTGCGGTGGTATCAGAAGGTAAGACTAACTCTTTAATTGTTGAAGAGCTTACAAATAACCTACAAAAGATTGGAGATATCGTAACTAAGATCATCAATGCCGTAAATCGAGTTGATGGCATCTTATCTGATATCTCTCGCGGTACCTTAATTTCAAATATGTGGACTACTTTAAAAGAGGACAATGAGTTTGAAGAGAAGGTTAGAACCGATACTGACAGATACTTACTTGAAGTTGAGCTTTTAGCTAAATTCTTAGATGAAATTATTCCTCTAAACAAGAGCGCTATTTTAGAAACTGTAAAATCAGCAGCTACGAGCTATCATCAGTTCTATGCAAGCTTGCAGTCATTTAATACTCAAGTAAGCTTAGTTTCAAATAGCTTTGCTCAGCAATTAAATCCTCATAATCCATTTGAGGCAATTTCAAATATTCAAATTGCACTGATTTCAAAGCTTGATAACAGCCCAATTTTTGCTCAGCTTAAAGACTATGAAAACGAGTATCAACATTGGTCTGATACTAAGTTTGAAAAGTTACCTGAAAGCGCCTTTATTGATAAGTTTAAGCTTGTAACTGATGCTTTAACTCATTGCGAGATTAAAGAGAATTTACAAGAGCTTGTAGACTTGTCTTTATCAATGGAAGAAAACGGCCGCTTAGTTAAGATTAGATCAGACTCTGACTTAAGTGGTGTCTCATCCCGTGGTCTATCGAAACTTGCAATTATCGTGATCTTCTGTGGCTTAACTAGAAATCTTTGCCCTGATTACTCAATTACTATCCACTGGCCTTTAGACGAGATTGGTGAGTTATATGACGAGAATGTGGTGAAGTTATTTGAGCTTATGGATGAGTACCATATTTCTCTATTCTGCGCACAGCCAAATCCATCAGCTAACTTATTAAAGTTCTTTAATACTAAGAACTTTATTGACAGAAATGAAGGTGTTAAGCGTTGTGTAAGTGCTTATACCTTATCCCCTGATAATCCACTGTTTAATACCTTAAATCAAGGCGTAGGGGATAAAGAGAATTTAGAAAGCGTACTTATCGAAAGTGGTAATGTAGAAGAGCTTAAAAGCGACGATAGCTTTGATAACACTTTAGGTAGTCAGGAGTAACAAATGGCAGATAGATTTGAAGAGTGCGTTACCGCTTTATTAAATGGTGAAGTAATTTGCCATGTTAGTGCTCCTGAGTTATTTAGATTTTTAGACAGCGATACCTCTTTTAATTTAGGAAAGACTACTACAGCTGAAGTTGTAGATGAGTATTTATCTAAAATTGGTCGAGGCCTTGCTAAAACTCAAGACAGTCAAGGCTATTACTGCGTCTATAAAAACATCGATGACAATGATAAGCAAAAGATGGCTAAAGAGAGATTTACCGTTGTTGCTAATCAATTTGATGGCCTCGTTAATTTCTTACGTCTAGAGCGCGGTTGTAAAGCTGATCCAAGACCTATTTGTTGTGGAGATAATGTCAAGTTATCAGACTTATTATCTGCAATTGAAAACTCTGAGACCATGCAAAAGCAATTAACTGATATTGCCAATAGCTTTGGTGTGGGCATGACTGCTTCAAAATTACAAAACACTTTAAACTCAGTTTTAAAGTACTTAGTAAAAGAGAAATACCTAATTCAAATTGGTAATGTAGGCTCTATCTATAAAGCTACAGCTAAGTGGTCATTACTATATGATGAGCTAGAGTATATCCACAGTTTTGATGGCTTTGAAATTGAAAAAGCTCAAGACGATGATGATAAAGGCTTTCAAATGGAGCTATTTTAATGGCTAGCAAATTTAAACCGCATTTAGCCATTAAAGCACTTGATAAGTACTATGAGATCATTGCTAAAAGCTGTGTCGAGAACTCTGGTCAAGTGGTCTATGATGGCGAAAACGCCAATGCAATTGAAGCTTTTACCGCTCAAAAACTTGTCTCTACTTTAGATGACAATTTAGGAATTCGCGTGCATTCTAAGGTGCGCTCTTTAATTGATTACCTAGAAGGTCACTATCGTTTCCGTGAGCGTCATGGTGCTGTTGCTGGCTTAATTGATGATCTTGAGTTTAATATTCAAAGCTATAAAGAGGTTATCAACAATCGTATCAAGGCTGATAAAAATCAGTACTTAGATAACGTGCGTGACGTGGTAGCTGACTTAATTGATATGCTCAAAGAAATCATTGAGTCCTATAACTACATCGTACATGATGATTTCTCGATTGCATCCGACATCAATGAGCGTATCCGCCAAACCGTGCGCTGTAAAGATGAGCTCGTTAAGATTAACGAGGTGTATGAGCAATTAACTTTAGATAAGTTAGAAGGTTATGTAGGTACTAATCTGGACCTCCAGACTTTGCTTTTAAAAATCCTATCTAAAGAGATTAGTCGTGGTTTAAATGAGTTAAGTGGCATTAACGATAAGTTAGTGGAGCGCTTAAATAAATTAAATCGTGATAAAGAAATTGCTCATCGTAATCACTTAATTGACGATTTTGCACAGCGTTATCATGACAATCCTAAGTATTTGCCAAACTTAACAGGTCGTGTGCTACCACAAGAGCTCATGATTGTAGAGCCTTTTGCAATCAAAGGTTACGCATCCTTAGATTCAATTGAGCCTTTATATCAAGATAAGCTTGCCCAAATTGCCTTAGACACTATCAAAACAGGCGATAAGGTTGAGCCAAAACGCAAGGTAACAACTGAGGTTACTGATGCACGCTCTGCTACCTATAAGATTGAAACTGATCCTATCAACACTAAGCTTGATTACTTATTCCAGGCAGTTTTATCTCCTGACTTTAAGCAAAACTTATCTGCTCGTGAAATTTATAAAGCACTGAACGTGGAAATTCCATTAGATGACTGGTTATTACTAGTAATGAATCGATCCTCTGCTTTAAAAGGCGAGATAAGACGTTTTGCAATCTATAAAGAAAAGTCTGAGAAGATGCTACCTTTTGATGGTAATACTGAAGTTATCGATATTATCTTTGTAAAGGATAATCAGTTTGCATAGGAAAGTCTTCCATGGAATTTAAGACAAATTTCATCAAACAGGTCAAAAAGCTTTTAGTTAACAGACCTTCTAGAATCAAGCTCAATGTCTCTATAAAAGAGATCATGAAGATTGTTGAAATTGGCACTGAGATCAATGGCTTTGCCTTATTTGAACACAAAGACTTTAGAGTTTTAGAAGACTTTGCAACCGAGCACTTTGGCAAAGATTTTTTAATCTCAAAGATTGATTTTACTAATCGTTTTACTGCAGCAAGCTCTGTTGCTAATGAGAAAAGTGCCAGACAAGGCGTGTTTGAAAGCATGCTTAATGTAGCAGCAATGGACAATGCTTTGTACTTTAAAGATGGTACTTTAGTTAAATTAAATTTAGGTATTGTCTCATCACTTTCGCCTGAGCAAGTACAAAATCTTGATGTAAGCAAAATTAAGAAATTGTGTGTGCTCGAAAATGGTGTACCTTTAATCAATCTAGATAAAGTTTTAAAAGATCTTCCTCAAGAGTATCAAGACATTATCTTTATTTATCGTGGTCACGGGCAAAACGAAGCTATTGTCAAAGATTTAATTAGATCATTAAATGATGAGGCCTTAGTTTTACTCTTTTTTGACTACGACATCCCGGGCCTTAAGATGGCAACCATGTTTAAAGCCTTACATAATAACTCTAAAGTTTTAATTCCAACTGAGAACTCTGTAATTGAACTTTTACGCTTTAATAAAAGTGAATTATTTAGAGCACAAGCTTTAACTCAAAGTGAGTATCTAATGTTTAAAGACAAGAGCGCGCAAGGGGACAGAGTTTCTAAAGAAATTCTTTATCTGCAGGATAAACACCTATCTTTAACACAAGAGGCAATCATTGCAAATGGCAAAGAACTTACAACCATTTAGAAAAAATAAGACAGATGGGACACCTCAAATATACAAAGCATATTTTGTTAATGCCGTAAGAGAGATCTTATCAAGTGGCGAAAGACTTTTTAAGAAGACTAGAGCCATTTCAGATGTTTGTCGCTATTTGAATTTGGGGCAAAACAAGAAAGATAAGGTCTATTTTACTTTTACTGATTTAAAAAGACTTGAAGAGTTTGCTTTAAATAATTATGGCTGTGAGTTTATATCAGAGGCTATGGATTTTTCAGGTAAGCTTTTTAAAGCAATTTCTGAAAATGACAAGAAAGCTCATATCATTAGATCTGATGTTGATGAAGACTCAAATTCACTGCCTTTTTAAAGACCATAACACAATTTAAAGAAAACATGGACTCAATTTTCCAAAAAACATATTTCAAAAAAGTTCTTAAAAACTTCTTAGCTAGTGGATATCACATCGCTCGTAAGAATAAGTCGATGATAGAACTTTGTAGCTATCTTAAAATTGGAAAAAAATCCAATTGCGAAACTTTCTTTTTTTCTAAATGGGATATGAAAAAAATTGAAAAATTTGCTAGAGATACTTACGGAAATGAATTTGTTGATAGCATTAAGCCCAAAAAATTTTTTGACGATTTTGAAGATAATAAACAAGGAATATCAATGCCAAATTTTTCTGCAATAAACTCGACTCTTGCTCTTACAGATGGTAGTGTCTTTGAATTAAAAGACGGTGCAATTACCACGCTAAACAAATCACAGTTTAAGAAAATTGATTTTAAAAAGATTAAAAAGTTGTGTGTGCTTGGAGAGAGTGCCTCTTCAGTTAATTTAGAGCTTATTGTTAAAGCACTGCCAGCTAAGTACCAAGATTTTCTTTTCATCTATCAAAATGAGGATATTGAGGATTTAGTTTTTAGCATGATTAAGAAGATGCCAAAAACTGCAGAGCTTTTAGTCTTTTTTGACTACAATGTTCCAAGTCTTCAAGAAGCTGCCGATTTTGTTAATTTGCACAAAAAGACTAAGGTTGTAATCCCTGCTAAAGAGTCTTTAAGTAAGCTCAAGAAATATTCAAATTTTGAATCAAATTCTGGCGATGATATGGAATTTGCCCAAGCTTTGAGCATGATCCAAATGATGGATTATATGGAAGATATTCCAGATCACATGTTAGGTGAAATTGACTTTTTGCAAAGTAAGAACTTGTCTTTGAGCGTAGATACTATAATCAGCAAAGGTGGTAAGTTAACCACTGTCTAACTTTGTAATCCATTTTTGATAAGTGCCAATTTAAGGTTTAAATAATCCTAGTTGGCACTTAAAAATCACATCTTTTCATAATCGAATCTAGTTCTTGCTTAACATCTTTTGTTGGAATGTATAGAACCTCATCTTCAGTTAAGGCTAGATATCCTAAATATATCAAGTAGGTGAAAATAGCTTGCTTAGAATCAAGATTATAGACGGCATTAAAGCTTTCATGGGCTGGCTCAAATATAATCTTTTCTCCTAAAAGTAGTTTTGAAAGGTCAGTTTTAAGTCCTTGAAAGCCCTTATTTAGCAATCTTTCAATAATGTCTCGACATCCTGAATTTGACCAAATACTTCCAAATTTCTTGGAGGTAGTTAATCCAATGATTGCATATGGATTATAGATATCAATGTCATATATGTGGTAACCGTCGTACCATTCTTTTGTCTTTTCAAAATCCAAATCATAATCAACACAAAGTTTTTTAACTTCATCTTCAGTAAAGCCAAAATACTTACCAAGACCGTAAGTATTGATCATGCTAACTTCTCTAAAATTGTTTAAATAGGATTGATTGTTGTATCTTTTGATAGGCAAAATACCGGTCATATAAGCAAGCGCGACGTTTGAGGTGCCAAAACTACTTTTAAATAAAAGCGTAAGCAACATTATATACTGCTCTTGCACTTTTTCATTGTTTTCAAAGTGTCGAAAGACGAAGTCATATTCGTCAATTATAAAGACAAATTTAGAAGGAATATTGTAACAAATAAAGCGCAGTAGATCGTTAATGTTAACCTGAGTGCTAGCTTGTTCTTGAAATTCTTTTGGAAGCTTTTGGCAAAGCTTGCGCATAAGATCTTTTACAAGATCTTGCATGAAAGATTCACCATTTTGATCGTCATGTCTTACATAGTCAGATATGGTAAGAAAAATGGTGCTGTATTGGTTAATGTGCTTTTGATAGCTAGGATCTTTAGCAATATTTAAACTATCAAAAAGAGCGTGAGAATCTCCTTGATCTGAATAGTATGCTTGCAACATATGTGAAGTATAAGTTTTTCCAAAGCGTCTTGGCCTAATAAAGCAATAATATCTATCGGCATTTTCCATGCTTTTGTTAAGAAAGGAAATTATTCCTGACTTGTCAACAAATTTAGGTCCTAGATGCTTTTGAAAACTAATTTGATCAAGTGATAGTTCCATTTTTAAACCTTTCTCGATTTTAACTTCCTCAAGTATAGCTAAGATTATGTTGATTTTGGTAGATAAACTCTACTCTTTTAACGATTTAATTGCTCTTTAATTGTGCACTTTTCTTTTAAACTACATTTCTCTGCACAATTGTAAATCTTGCATTATGATAGTCTTTGAACGTTCTACATGATTGAAATTTAGTCTATTTTTCTAGATTATTGTCTAAGACTGTTTTCAATCATTTGCTTGCAAAGAAAATTATAATATGAAAAAAGAATATGTCATGGGTAATGGCGCCATTGCCCTTGGATCTTTATCAGCAGGTGTAAAGGTCGTAGCAGGTTATCCTGGCACTCCATCTACTGAAATTATCGAGTCTATTTACAAAGCTCCACACAAAGATGTGCACTTAGAGTGGTCTGTAAACGAGAAGGTTGCTATGGAAGTGGCAGCTGCTGCTGCAATGGCAGGTGCTCGTTCATTAGTTACCATGAAACAGGTAGGCCTTAATGTAGCAGCTGATCCTTTAATGTCCCTTGCCTATGTAGGTGTTAAAGGTGGCATGGTAGTTGTGGTTGCAGATGACCCAGGTCCTATCTCATCTCAGACAGAACAAGACACTCGCATGTTTTCTAATTTCTGTCGTATTCCTGTCTTTGATCCAGCAAGCCCAGAGCAAGCTTTTGAAATGGTTCAAGATGCTTTTGACTACTCAGAAAAGTATCACACTCCAGTAATCTTACGTCCTACTACTCGTGTGTGCCACGCTTACGCCTCAATTGAAGTTGATGAGAATTATGCTGTAAAGCCATATGAAGGATTTGTAAAAGATAGCTCAAAGTGGGTTATATTCCCAAAACTATCTTTTAAAAATCACGCTATGATTGAAAAGCGTAATGTAGAAATTGGTCAAGATTTTTCTAATTACAAATTCAACACTGTATTAAATCCAAAGCCTCAATCTAAAAAGGCTGTGATCGCAACCGGTGTAAGTTATTCCTACACTCGTGAATTCCTATATGACAAAGATGATATTTGCTTAATTCAAGTAGGTACGGCTCATCCATTACCAGAGGACTTTTTATTAAAAGCTTTAGATGGTATTGATGAGGTAATGTGTATTGAAGAGTTAAGCCCATATCTTGAAAATGAAGTTACAAGATTATGTGGTAAGCAACATTTATCTTTGAAAGTCTATGGCAAAAATACAGGCCATGTAGCCCTAAGCGGGGAGAACTCTGTAAATTCTGTAGAGGCTGTATTATCAAAGTTTTTAGGCATCGAATCTAAGACTATTAACTTTGCATCAGATGCACCTAAAGCTCCGGTCCGTCCTCCTGTACTTTGCGCAGGTTGCCCTCATCGTGGTGCTTTCTATGCAGTAAAAGTTGCAATGCGCCGTAAGAAGGCTTACTTCTGTGGTGATATTGGCTGCTATACCTTAGGTAACGCCCAGCCTCTTGATATGGTGGATACTTGCCTATGTATGGGCGCAGGCTTTACCATGGCTCAAGGCTTTAACCATGTTGATCCTGAGGCTACTTCCTTTGCCTTTATTGGTGACTCTACTTTCTTTGCATCAGGTTTAACCGGTGTTGTTAACGCAGTCTATAACGAAGCTAATGTTATCTTCTGTATCTTAGATAACTCAACTACCGCCATGACAGGTCATCAACCACATCCAGGTACTGGCTTTAACCTTATGGGCAACTTTGTAGATAAAGTTGATATTCAAAAGGTACTAGAAGGTATTGGCGTTACAAAGATTGTTAATGTAAATCCTGATAACTTAAAAGAATGTGTTGATGCGGTAAAAGATTGTGCTGAAATTAAAGGCGTGAAAGCCATTATCTTTAAAGCACCATGTATTGCGATTGTAAAGCCAAAGGCAACTTGTGAAATCTCTGATAGATGCAAAGGTAAAAAGTGCCGAATTTGTATTAAGCAATTAGGCTGTCCTGCTATCGTGATGGCCGGGGATAAAGTGGTTATAGATAAGAACCTATGTACAGGTTGCACTTTATGCTCCCAAGTATGCCCACACAAATCAATTGAGGTAATAAACCGTGAATAAAGATATTTTAATTTGTGGTGTTGGCGGTCAAGGTACAGTATTAGCTTCTAAACTTATAGCATCAGCAGCTATGGCAGAGGGAAATACCGTGCACTCTGCTGAGACCATCGGTATGGCTCAGCGTGGTGGCTCTGTAACTTCCCATTGTCGTATTGGAGATCATGCTTTCTCTCCTTTAATTCCTGAAGGAAAGGCTGACATTATTCTAGCTTTTGAGCCAGCAGAGGCTGTACGTAACTTAAAATACTTAAAAGAAGATGGCTTAGTGATTGTCAATACTCAAGCAGTAAAGCCAATTACAGAGACTCTTGAGAACACTGGTTATGACGGTACAGATATGATTGAGTATCTAAAAAGCAAATGCAAAGTCTGCATCGCTGTAGATTCTGAAGAGGTCTGTGCACCACTTGGTAGTTCAAAGTTTTTTAATATCGCCATTTTAGGAGTAGTCGCAGGCTCTGGGCACTTAGGTATTAAAGATACTTCTATCATTCATGAGATTGAAACTAAAGTCAAAGAGCGTTTTATTGAAGTTAATAAAAAAGCTTTTGCAGTAGGATTACAAATAGGTAAAGAAAATGCAGCTTAATCAAAGACAATTAGAGTTAGTTGATAAGCAGGTTAAAAGACTTATCAAAACTGATAGCTATTACGGCAAGATGTACCGTGATTTAGGTATCACAGGTGTTAGCTCACAAGAAGATTTTGAGAAGATCCCTTTTGCAAGTAAAGATGATTTAAGACATGCTTACCCACTTGGTATTCAAGCAGTCCCAGATAGTGAGATTGTACGTATTCACTCATCATCAGGTACTACTGGTAAGCCTGTAATTATTCCTTATACCAAAAAGGATGTTGATGATTGGGCTACCATGTTTGCTCGCTGCTATGAAACAGCCGGTATTACAAATATGGATAGAGTTCAAATCACCCCAGGCTATGGCTTATGGACAGCTGGTATTGGTTTTCAGGCAGGTTGTGAAAAACTAGGTGCGATGGCTGTACCTATGGGCCCTGGTAACACTGAAAAGCAATTACAAATGATGGTTGATTTAAAGTCTACTGTAATTTGCGCAACCTCTTCATATGCTTTACTGCTATCTGAGGAGATTGCAAAGCGTGGCCTACGTGATCAGATCTACTTGAAAAAAGGTGTGATTGGATCAGAACGTTGGTGCGAAAAGATGCGTGCTACCATCAGACGTAATCTTGGTATCAAGTTATACGATATCTACGGCTTAACTGAGATTTATGGCCCTGGTATTGGTATTAGCTGTGATGAAGAGTGCGGTATGCACTATTGGGATGATTACGTATATATCGAAATTATCGATCCAGTAACTGGTAAGAATGTACCAGATGGAGAGCCTGGCGAAATTGTAATTACCACCTTAGTTAAAGAAGGTGCTCCTTTAATTAGATTTAGAACCCATGACTTATCTCGTATTATCCCAGGTGAGTGTAAGTGTGGTTCTAAGTTCCCTCGTCTTGATATCATCAAAGGTCGTAGCGATGATATGTTTAAGATCCATGGTGTTAATATGTTCCCAAGTCAAATTGAGAATATCTTGGCAATGGTTGATGGCGTATCAAGTGAGTATAAGATTGTCTTAGGCCACGATGATGAGTCTCACCGCGATGTTCTATACATCACTGTTGAAGTTGATGGTCGTGTGGACTTTAAGGAAACCTCATCTAAGATCACCAAGCTTGTTAAATCTAAGATTGGCGTAAGTCCTAAGATTGCAATTGTTCCTATTGGCACTCTACCACGTTCAGAGAAGAAGACTAAGCGTGTTGAGGATATTCGTCCATGTTGTGACGACGCCCAGTAGGTCATAATCAAAATTCATAGATAAAAAAAGAGGTCAAGTTTTAAGCTTGGCCTCTTCTTTTGGTAGGAACTTAAATTATCTTAGCTTACCTAACTTTACCCACATTGGAGTTGACTCAATCAAGCCATTCTCACCAAGTGAGATATCACCAGATAGACCGTGTAAAACGTCATCTTTGTTAGCAGCTAGCTTCTTAATGTTCAAAGCAAAGTTTACAGAGTCATAAGCTGCTGCAAATACTCTTTGAACTTGGTTGTTAGCCTTTGGAAGTGACTGCATAAATGATGCTTTTAAAGCACTGTCAGTTAATAACCATGGCATATCGCCAAGCATTGCACCTGATAGGGCAAACTCTTGAGCAGAGTTATTGATACCCATGTAGCTCTTGTCAGTTAGATATACTGCAACATTGCTTGGAATTGCTGCTTTTACATTTACAGCTTCAACAACTGATGCATTAACATATGCAGCATCTGCCTTATCAAATGGGCAAGCATTTAACTCTGATTTTGCAGTAGCAGCATCGGTGAACTGGCATAGTACAGCATTCTTTTTACCCTTTTGTAAGGTTGCTCTAAAGCTTTGAGCTGCACGTTGTGAGCTTGTATCATTGCTCTTAGCAATTACGATAGGAGCTTTGTAGCCGTCGGCAAAGATCTTTGATGCGGCAATCGCACCTTCATAGTTAGGACCTAAATCAAAGTACCACTGATTTACTGGCTTGTTGCCTTCAACGTAGTTTAGAACAATTGATGGAACCTTAAGTCCTGAACTATTTAAAGCAGTAACTTCTGGCTTTAGAATAGGACCAATTACAAGCTTAGTACCATCATTTTGAACTTTAGCTACGACATCAGAGATATTAGTCTTATTAGTATCGTAGAAGACAACCTTTGAAGTTGATTTCTTATCTTTAAGTGAAGCTAGAATACCAAGTTTAGCAGGCTCACCTACAAGCTTTGCAAAACGACCTGATAGTGGAAGCATTACGGCGATGGTATCACCATCGTTAAAATCAAATAGTGCTTGTGAAGGAACTGCTACAGGTACAGCCTCGCCCTCTTGCTCACTCTCAACATCACCATTGTCAATTACAGTTTCATTAACTTGTTCTTGAACTTGCTCTTGTGGTGCTAATAACTCATTGATTGGGTGAGTTGGGTGCTTTACGCTAAAGTCTTTTAATGCAGCATCTTGTAGAGCTTCACTTGAAGACTTAGTGATAATTGCATACTCTAAAAAGCCTTTATCGAGATCTGATTGAGCTGCTGCTAAATACTGACCTAAGGTCTTTTCATCAAGCTTCTTTAAAAGCTCATTACACTGATTGATTACAGTCTTTCTATCGTCTTTCTTGTCGATAACATTAAGTAGTGTAGCTTTGCTCTTATAAGCATTTACCTGATACTTAGCATCATGAGTCTGGTTGTAAATCTTAGCGTTTACATTTGAATTTAAAATTAGGAAGTAGGAAATGTCCTGACGTGGTAGAGCTTTGTAGTTTACCTTTCCTAAAGTTTCTAGAGCTTTTTGATTCTTGCCTTGCTTTGCTAGATACATTGCTCTAACTAAAGTAGCTTCATCTTTTTGTACAGCAGTTTGTGCGCTGCTATCAAGTACAGCTAGGTTTTGGGCTGCACCTTTTAAATCGCCGTTTACAATTTGTGAACGGGTTAGTAATACTAAAGCTTTGTAGGTTTGCTCTTCAGCAGCACCTTCATAAGCTTGCTGATATTCTTCAGTAGTTAAGGTAAGTGGACCAAAGGCATTTACAGCAGCCATCTTCTGGGTCTGTGTGTCAGAGGTACAAGCACTTAAAGTTAATGTAGCTACAGTCATTAAGCCACATAAACATAGATTTAATTTTGATAGTTTAGCTTTCACGGTAAAAATCCCTGCTAATCAATATAAGTTAACTGTGCATTTTACCATACAGGAAGGTACTAGGCACTTTTTTCAGCAATTTTGCAATTCAAGCTTAACAGTACATTCTTTCTTATAAAAAGCAATTCCATACATAGCAACCATTGATGCATCAGAGAATTTGCCATCAACGCCTTTTAGATATTTGTCTTTAATTTGAGTAATGGCTAAGTTTGCTTTTTGATCTAATTCATTATGGTTTGTAGCAACTTTACACTCAATAATTACTAATTTACGATTAAATTTACCTGGGCGTTCTTCAAAGTTTTTAATGCAATCATTTAGCAAAAATACAATATCAGCTCTACCATCGCCAAGCTCGTAATTTGAAGCATAGAAGTCCTGATCTTGAATGTCTAGAGTTGCTGATAAACTTCCATTTAAAAATGCGTGATATAAAGATTCTTTATCAGTTCCTTTTTGAGTATCAAAGATACTTACATAGGCATACATTGCTTTTGTAAGCCTTCTTTGAAGTTCAATTGGATCGTCATTGAAGAAACAATCAGCAATTTTGTTTGAATTCTTAATATATGCAGGATTTTCTCTTGTAAAACACAAAGCGATCTGATCTTTTAAACACTTATGTACGCACTTATTTGGAATGCGCAGTCTGATGTAGTTTTCTTTTAAATTGCTTTGGTCTTTATCTGTAGTTAGATAGCCTGTCATGTATAGTACTGACCACAAATATGGAGTATCTTTACTACTGCCTGTTTTTACCATCTTGTAGTTTAAATCGTCAAAGTAAGGCACTTCAATTGATTGTCCTTGCAAAAGCTTTTCAAAGTCATCAGCGTAAGTATTAGGATCATTTGCAAAGGCTACAACGGCGAGTCTATTATCGCCAGTATGATTCCAGTAAGTTTTTGGAGTATTGTTTTTATCTTCAATTAGATCCGATGTGAAACTTGCTACATCCCAAGGACAGTAGATATCACTATCACCAAAGTGATAGCCATCGTACCATTCTTTGTAAATTGGGTACTTATCTTCAAAATCAAAGTGCTTAAGCATCTTTAAAACTTCATCATCGGTAAAGCCAAATAACGATGAGAATTTCTTGTTATCGTAGTCAACAACGCTGAAGTTATTCCAACCAGTGAAAATGCTTTCCTTTGCTACTCTCAAACATCCTGTGATAAAGCCTTTGGCTAACAGGGTATTAGTTTTAAAAGCGCTGCCAAGCATGTTCGATATGATATTTTTAAATTCATCGTAGTAGTCTGTGAAGGCTGTTTCAGATAGAGGCACATCGTACTCATCAACTAGTAAGATTACTTTCTTTCCTCCAAAATGGCGACTTAGCATTGAGCATAGCAAATTCAGTGAACTTTCAATTTTTCCTTCAAGAATTTCTTTAGGCAAAATTAAATCATTTAATTGGGTTAAATCGTTGAATTGAACCTTTTGATTTTCGGTCGAGTATTTTGATTCTGATAAAAACAAATATCGGTTTGCACACTCGGCGATTGCTCTTGCTAATCCATTTAAAGAGCTTAAATACCCTGTATTTTTGCCAGCGGTTGCAAAAGTAACATACAAAACAGGAAATTTTCCCATGTACTTTTGACAAAAATCAGTGTTTTTATAAATGTTTAATTTTGAGAAAATCGCTTCATGTTTTGCTAGATCATTGGGATCTTGAGGATTTGGTGAAAAAAAAGAATCTAACATAGACAGAAACATTGATTTACCAAAGCGACGAGGTCTAGTAAATAGAGAAATCTTTTTGGGAATATAGAATGCATCTTCAATAAATCTAGATTTATCTACGTAGTAAGAGTTTTCCTTGAAATTAAGGCCTGTTTCGTCAGTAAAGCATTCTTTAAAATCGTTAATGCCAGGCTCTATTTTTTTAGTTTGCATAGTTAACACCTTACTTAATTGATGCTAAGAAGTTTCGTTTCTTAATATTTTGATTATAAGCCATTTTCCGTCTTTAGTAATTCACCAACATCATGCTTTAGAAATCATTTTTCTCTTTCATACTTGATAAAAATACACTTTGAATTGATAATCTAAAGAAATTTTTTTAAGAGAGTTTAATCATGCTAGAAAGTGCCTTATATATCGTACCAACACCTATTGGTAACTTAGATGATATTACCTTGCGTGCAATTGAGGTTTTAAAGAACGCAACCTTAATTGCAGCAGAGGATACCCGTCACTCTAAAATCCTATTAGATAAATTAGGGATCTCTGGTACTCGCATGATTAGCTGTCATGATCATAACGAAGAGCAACGCGCTGATGTCATCATTGAAGAGGTGAAAAAAGGCGGAATAGTTGCTCTAATCTCAGATGCAGGCTCTCCTTTAATTAACGATCCTGGTTACAGAGTAGTAACTATTTGCTCAAAAGCTGATGTAAAGGTGATTCCTCTTCCTGGTCCTTGCGCTTTAATTACAGCATTAGAGGCAAGTGCTCTTCCTACTGATAAATTCATGTTCTGTGGCTTTTTTCCTGTAAAAGAAAAAGAGCTTACAGAAACTGTACAAGCTTTAGAGAACGTTGATTACACCGCTGTTTTCTATGAAACTCCACGTCGCATTATCGATACTATGGAAATTGTGGGTAAGGTATTACCTGAGCATGATGTAACCTTATGCCGCGAGATGACTAAGACTTTTGAGTCTTTCTATCGTTTAAAGGCAAAAGATGCTGTAGAGTTTTTAAAAGCTGATGCTGATAGAACTAAAGGTGAGTTTGTAGTGGCAATAGGTGCTTTAAAAGTTGAGACCTCATCAATTCCTGCTAATGTAGAAAAAGCCTTAAAAGAGCTGATTAAGACTTCTCCTGTTAAACAAGTTGCTGCAGTGCTCGCAGATTTGACAGGTATTAAGAAAAACGACTTATATAACCTTGCTTTAAAGCTTAAAGAAGAGTAGAAATAATAATTGGCACCTAAATGGCTCTTCTACGTTTCGAGCAACCTCCTTCTTTTAGGTGCCTTAATTTTTCCATCTTAATAAATCTTTCAAATTCAATTCCTATGCTATAATGTGCCCCGAGTCGACCGGGCAATCGCTGCCATGCACGCGTGTCGTAAGGCATACGGTCATGGGGGAGGAAAGTCCGAGCTCCATAGGACAAGGTGCCAGGTAACGCCTGGAGGGCGCGAGCCCATGACTAGTGCAACAGAGAACAGACCGCCACGCAAGTGGTAAGGGTGAAACGGCGAGGTAAGAGCTCACCGCTTTTTTAGCAATAAAAAAGGCAAGGTAAACTCCACCTGGAGCAAGCTCAAATAGGCTTTCTATGATCTGGTCCGGATCGAAGGCGGGTTGAGTGCTGGACCCTAGGAGCGATCCTAGGGCTAGAGGAATGATTGCCACTGCGAAAGCAGACGGAACTCGGCTTATAGGTTGACTCACTTTTCTTCAATATCCTTATCGTATTAATCTACAAAATTCTTAATAATAATTATTTTTAATAACAATCAATTATTGGGCTTTAACTCACGTTGTTTAATAAATTGTTGCTTACGTAACTTTTTGCAGATCAATTTATTCTCACGTCTTTAAATTTCCTTGATAGATCAAAAGGTAGCATGATTAATCTTTCATTAATGACTAATTAATCTGTGATTAATTTAAATCTCTTAAAAATCTAACTAATTGAAAAATCAATAATTTTATAAAACTTCTTAAGATCATTTTTGTTGAAAAAATTTAGTAATTTGGTAAACTTATGGTAAAAAGTGGCAAATAGTGGGGAAAGTGTCCCTAAATTTTGCCTAAGTGGAGTTTGATGTAGGTATGTTTACTGGTTCTCTTTTAAGTGGTACCAATGAGGTTAGCCTTGATGTAAAAGGCAGACTCAGCATTCCTGCACGTTTTAAAGACTTCCTTCAAGATGATTCAGATAATCAGTGTGTAGTAACTAGAGCTCTTTTTGATAAGTGTCTTTGGTTATACCCAGTTGATGAGTGGCAAGAGGTTGTAGCATCCTTAGGAGCTCTTCCTTCAATGACTGATCCTTTGTGTCGTTCTATTCAAAGAACTGTGTTGGGCTCTGCTGTATTTTGCACCCTAGATTCACAAGGTCGTATCTTGTTGCCACAAGAGTTAAGAAAAGTAGCAAGTTTAAATAAAAAAGCCTTTTTAATTGGCTTTAATAATAAATTTGAGCTGTGGTCTGAAGAGAACTTTATTGCTCAGCGTGAAGCTGATGATGCAATGCTACAGGAATTACAAAGCAAGGCTAATAGTCATCCTGTACTCTCAACCCTTAAGCTCTAAGGTAGATTATGGCATTTTCGCATATTCCAGTATTACTTAACGAATGCTTAGAAGGCTTAAATATCAAAAAAGATGGTATTTATGTCGATGCTACCTTTGGTCGTGGTGGACATTCACGCAAGATTTTAGAAAAACTAGGCCCTAATGGCAGATTATATGGCCTAGATAGAGACTTAACCGCTGTTGAGGCAGCTCACGAGTTAGAGTCACAAGATAACAGATTTAAAATCACTCACAGTCCTTTTTCAAAGATTAAAGATGTGTGTGAAGATCTAGGAATCTTAGGTAAAGTAGATGGCATTTTAATGGATATTGGTGTGTCATCTCCTCAAATTGATGATCCAAGTCGTGGCTTTTCTTTTGAAAAAGACGGTCCTTTGGATATGCGTATGGACACAAGCGCTAAACTTGATGCCAAAACCATCGTCAATACTTATTCTAAGCAAGATTTAGCTTATATCTTTAAAGTATATGGCGAGGAGAATTTTGCCTCAAAAGTAGCTGCTGCCATTGTTCGTGATCGTGAAAAAACACCATTTGAGACTACCTTACAATTAGCAGAATTTATAAAAAGAGTAATTGGTGGAAAGCCTACTCCAAAACACAAAGCAACTCGTTGCTTCCAAGCATTACGTATTGCAGTAAATGCTGAGCTTGATGAGCTAAAACAAGCCTTAGATAGCTCCATTGATGTATTAGGTGATGAAGGTCGTTTATGCGTAATTTCCTTCCATTCACTTGAAGATAGAATAGTAAAAAACTTTATAAAAGATAAGTCGCAGGGGCAAAAGGTACCTAATGGATTACCTATGACCTTTGAAGAAACAGAAAAATTGCGACTTGCTACAGCAAAAGTGGAGAGCGTTGGAGGTGCTATCAAAGCAACTCCTAGTGAGGTTGAGGCAAACGTACGTTCGCGCAGTGCGACCTTGCGTATTTGCCAAAGACTAAAGAGGCTTTCACAATAAATGCAACAACAATCTAATGCCGTAAGAGTATTAGAAGATGATTTTGGTTCTTCACTACAAACTCTACGGACTGATGTAGATACTACATCAACTGAGCGCGAGCCCCAATTTGGTGATCGTCCAAACCCAAAAGCAGCGCCCGTACAAAAAATTACTCCTGTAATTCAAAGAATTACTCAAGAGAGCATTATTCATGTTAAAACTCCTGAAGAGAAGTTGAATGAAGAGTGCGCTCCTCAGGTAATTGCTTTGCCTAATTTAAGTGCTTACAAGGGACGTGAAAATGTCTCGATGCTAGGTACTTTGATTGAAACTGTCTTATCAAATATAATTACCTATCTTCTAGTTCTAGTTGCAGTAACTTTAGCTGTATTTAAGATCTATCTAGTACAACAGACCCATACTATGACAGCTAAATATAATGAAGCAAAAAGTTATAATGCCAGCCTAGACAAAGAGTGGTTAACCTTGTTATCTGAGCGTGAGGCACTAACAGAGTATTCTGTAATTAGAAAGCACGCGACTGAAGATTTGCAAATGGTTCAACCAAAAACTGAAGATGAATTTGTAATTGATTTAAGACAGTAATATGGCCTTATTAAAGGATAGCCAAGGTAGCAACAGACTACAATTATCAAAAACTAGAATTATCGTTCTAGCCATCTTTATGATAGCTCCAATCATGTATATGGTTGGTAATCTGTTCTACATTCAAATTCTTCACCCAGAAAGACTCATTGCCGAAGGCAACGCTCGTGTTATCAGAAACTACAAGTTCGAGCCTCCTCGTGGTTTGATAACTGATCGTAAAGGCAAAATTCTTGCAATTTCAGTTCCTGTCAAAACAGTTGATGCTGATCCAAAGTTTTTGCATGAAGAAGGCGTCTATAAAAATAAAAAGAAGATGCAGCAAATTGCTGACATTCTTGAAATGGACGTCAACGAGCTTTATAAGAAAACCTCTGATCCAACCCGCCGCTATGTGCAGTTAAAGCGCTATTTAGAATTAGAAAATGCTGCCAAGCTTGCCAAGATCTCTAGAAAAGGTCTAGTTTTAAACGATACCTATCGTCGTAGCTACCCAACCGGTGAAGTTAATGCCCAGTTAGTTGGTATCTTAAATGGTGAAGGTAAAGGCATTTACGGTGTTGAGCAAAGTTTTAACCGCTATTTAACTTCTACTGCCACAACTAATGTCGGTAAAAAAGATAGATATAACAACGTCATTGAAAATGATGGTGTAGTGCAAGAAGGCACCTATGGTGGCAATATTATTTTAAGTATTGATAACCGTCTGCAAGCCTATACCTTCTCAAAGTTAAAAGAACGTATTGAAGAAGTTGACGCTGAGTATGGTATGGCCACCTTACTTGATGTTAAAACTGGTGAAGTTTTATCCATGGTAAGTTACCCATCTTTTGATCCAAACAATCGTGTTCACTTTGATAGTACTAATGCGCAAAACCGTACTGTTTCAAGTTTATTTGAGCCAGGCTCTACCGTAAAGCCAATCATTGCCTTAGCTGCCCTTGAGGCTAAGTCTACTAACTGGAAAGAAGTATTTGATACAAGGCCTTTTATTGTCGATGGCAAGGTGGTAAAAGACTCTCATGCTATGGCCTCTGGCACGGTGTTTGACATTATTAAATTCTCATCTAATACCGGTATGGCAAGAATTGCGATGAGAATTGGTCCTCATAAAGCTATGAATATGCTAAATCGTTATGGTTTAGGCTATAAGACAGGATCATTATTAGTTGGTGAAAGTGCCGGTGTGTTAAATGAAAACCGTCCTTTCTGGGCTGACATTGATAAAGCTGTATTAGGCTTTGGTTACGGTATTTCAGTTACTAATTTGCAAATGGTGCAAGCCTACGCAAACCTTGCTCGTGGTGGTGTTTCTCGCCCATTAACCATTTTACGCCGTAAAAATATCCCAGAAGGTAAGTTAGTCTCTGATCCTCGTGAGACTCACAATATGATTGCAGCTTTGGAGTCAGTAGTTGACAGTGGTACTGGTGGTAAGGCTGCTATTGATAGATATCGTGTAGCTGGTAAAACAGGTACTGCTAAAATTGCTGAAGGTGGTGGTTATGGTAAAGAGTACACCGCAACCTTCGCAGGCTTTGCTCCAATTTCTGATCCACGCTTTGCAATGGTGGTCGTAATTAGTAAGCCTCATGCTAAAAGTTACTATGGTGGTACGGTATCAGGTCCTGTCTTTAGTGCCGTGATGTCCCGTGCTCTACAAGTTTACAATATCAAGCCAGATAAAGTGGCTGTTGATAATACAAGTAAATAGGTTAAATTTCGATGAAATTAAAAGATTTATATAAGATCTTAGGTGTAAGACGCAAAGCCTTAGATATTGAGGTTACTGATTTAACTCGTGACTCTCGTGAGATTAAAGAAGGAAGCGTGTTCGTTGCTTTAAAAGGCACTAAAGTTAATGGTTTAGATTTTGCTAAAAAGGCTCAAGATAGCGGTGCTGTAGCCATTGTTTGTGAAAATGACAATGAGCCAACAGGCACTCAATTAGAAGGGGTAACCATTCCTATATTGCCTCTTCCTAAAAATCTAACTCTAGGACAGTTTTGCTCTCGTTTCTACGATAACCCATCATCAAAACTAGGTTTAATTGGTATTACCGGCACTAACGGTAAGAGTACTATTACCCAGTTAATTGCCCAGTGGATTTCAGTTGCTGTAGGCTCTAAGTGCGCCGTATTAGGTACCTTAGGTTATGGCTTTTTACCAAATCTGCATAAAAGCGCTAATACCACATTAGATGCTGTAAGTTTACAAAAGACTTTAAATGAGCTTTTAAAAGAAGGGGCTCGCTATGCTGCCTTAGAGGTAAGCTCAATTGGTGTTTGCGAAGGTCGTGTTGATGGCTGCAAGTTTATCTCAGGTGGTTTTACTAATTTAACTCGTGATCATTTAGATTATCACAAGACCATGGAAAACTATGCTGATGCTAAGCAGATGTTTTTAAAGATGGTACCTGATACCACTTTAGCTATTAACGCTGATAATGAGCAAGGCTTAAAGTACTATGAAAACTTCCCAAAAAGTGTAGTGTACTCTTGTAAAGAAGATTTCATGAGTTCAACTGCATCCCTTGTTGCAACAAAGTATGTTTGGATTAAGTCAGTAAACTACAAGCCTCATTCAATTGCTCTTGAAGTTGATTCAACCTTTGGTAATGGTAAGTGCGAGATTAACCTTTTAGGTGGCTTTAATGTTGAAAACTTTGCCTGTGCTTTAACTGTACTTTTAGCAATGGGCTTTAGTTTAGAAAAGCTACTTAGAACTGCAAGCTTATTAAAACCAATTAAAGGCCGTATGGAGTGCTTTATCAAAGAAGGTAAGCCTCATATGGTAGTTGATTATGCTCACACACCAGATGGTGTAGAGCAAGTTTTAAAGGGCGTTAAAGCTCATCATCAAAATGGTGAAGTATGGTGCGTTCTAGGCTGTGGTGGTGATCGTGATAAGGGCAAGCGCCCTATTATGGCAATTAAGGGCTCAGTGTTTGCCGATCATGCTATCTTTACCTCTGATAATCCTAGAACTGAAGATCCTCAAGCCATTTTAGATGATATGGCTGCAGGTGTGCATGAGGCTAATAATGTAACTTTAATTGTCGACAGACAACAAGCTATTGAATATGCCTTTAACCATGCTAAACCTCAAGATTGCATTGTCATTGCAGGTAAAGGTCATGAGGATTATCAAATCTTTAAAGATAAGACCATTCATTTTTCAGATAGAGAAATTGCTTGCTCACTTTTAGGAGTTGATTGTGATTAGTTTTAAATTAAGTGAGCTTGCTATTTATGGCAACTATAAGTTACAAGGCAATGATGCAGTTATAAACGCAGTTTCAACTGATTCACGTAATTGCAAAGATGCTTTATTTGTCGCTTTAAAAGGCGAGAAATTTGATGGCCATGATTTTATTGAAAAGGCTGTTGATAACGGCGCAATAGCTGTTGTGTCAAGCAAAGAGCTACCAGATAACATCACCTCAAAAGTATCAGTTATTTTATGTAACGATACTTTAAAAGCTCTAGGTTACTGTGGTTATTTAGTAAGACGTCAGTGCAAGGCTAAGGTTGCCTCACTAACTGGCTCTTGCGGTAAGACTACGGTAAAAGAGTTTACTCAAGCTATTTTATCTGAGTGCGGTAACAGTATGTGCACTAATGGCAACTTCAACAATGACGTGGGTGTGCCACTTACTTTAATGCGTTTAGACAACTCTTTAGATTTTGCTGTAGTTGAGCAAGGTGCTAGCCACTTATTTGATAATGCGCATACCTGTGAGTTTGTAAAAGCTGATACTGCTTTAATTAACAATGTCGGTGGTGCTCATATCGAAGGCTTTGGTTCTTACGATGGTGTGTACCGTGGTAAGTCTCAGATCATCGATGATGTATTATCTCATGGTGGCAAGGCTGTCGTTCCATCTGATAGTAAATACTTTGAGCGTTGGAGTGAAGAGTATAAAGCCGCCTTTAGAGATGGTTACTTATTCTCATTTGGTACTCATGATTTTGATTTAGTTCAATACTCAAATGTTAAAGATAGCTTAGATGGCGTAAGTTTTACTTTAAGAACTCCTCATACCAAATTTGACATCAAGATGAATGTCATTGGCGCACATAACGCTTCAAATGCAGCAGCAGCTTGCGCTTTAGCTCTAATTACTGGTGCTGATGAGTCAAAGCTAGAGGCAGGACTTAAGAAAGCACAAAGCCTAAAAGGCAGATTATCCGTTCATAACTTTAAAAATTTTGCTTTAATTGATGATGCTTATAACGCAAGCTATAACGCCTGTTTAAGCGCTATTGATACCTTGTCTTTATATCAAGGTCATAAGGTTATGATCTTTGGTGATATGGGAGAATTAGGCGAGGCTAAAGTTGAGCTGCATCAAGACGTTGGAGCTCATTGCGTTGGTAAAGTAGATGAACTTTTATGCGTAGGTGAACTTTCTAAGTATTCTTGTGATAAAGCTCACAATATTGCTAAGCATTTTAATTGTCATTCAGATCTCGTACAATATGCACGCAATTTATTAAAACAATATCCATTTGTAAGCTTTTTAGTCAAAGGCTCACATGCTATGCACATGGACGATATTAGCAAAGAATTATTAGCTCTAGGAGAGCTCAAATGATCGTTTTAATCGCTGACTACTTAAGTCAATACTTAAGCTCATTACGTGTAGTTGAGTATTTAACTTTCCGCGCCGTAATGTCTTTATTTACAGCTCTAGCTATTTCTTTAGCCTTAGGCCCTGCTGTAATTCGTCGTCTTCAAGTTCTACACTTTGGTCAAGTAGTGCGTGATGATGGCCCACAGACTCACTTAAAAAAGACTGGCACCCCAACTATGGGCGGTGTTTTAATCATCGGCTCGATTGCTGTTTCAATGCTGTTATGGTGCCGTTTAGATAACCCATATGTGTGGTATACCTTAGCTACTTTAATTTGTTATGCAGCAATTGGTTTTGCTGATGACTACTTAAAAGTAGTGCGTCACAATACCGATGGTCTTCGCGCTAAATATAAGTATTTCTGGCAGTCTGCTTGTGCTATTAC
The DNA here is from genome assembly GCA_900316375.1 of uncultured Succinatimonas sp. GTDB lineage: Bacteria > Pseudomonadota > Gammaproteobacteria > Enterobacterales > Succinivibrionaceae > Succinivibrio. The sequence goes on from ONCS01000140.1 coordinate 25,919, forward strand.
CATTGCTTGCTTAATTTACGGTACTGCTAAAACTCCAGCAGAGACTACCTTTGTAGTACCTTTCTTTAAAGACTTCATGCCAGACATTGGCTTTTTACTAATTCCACTTGCTTACTTTGTTTTAACAGGCTCATCTAATGCAGTGAACTTAACTGACGGCTTAGATGGTTTAGCTATTATTACAACTATTACAGTAGCAGCAGGTTTAGGTATTGTCGCTTGGGCTACCTCAAACTCTACCTTTGCTCAGTATTTATATATTCCATATGTACCAAACGCTGCTGAAATTACCATAGCATGTACTGCAATAGTAGGCGCTGGTCTTGGTTTCCTATGGTTTAACACTTATCCTGCCATGATGTTTATGGGAGACGTTGGCTCTTTAGCACTAGGCGCGGTTTTAGGTGTAATTGCAATTTTAATCCGTGAGGAAATTTTACTTTTCATCATGGGCGGTATCTTTGTATTAGAGACTATCTCAGTTATTCTTCAAGTAGGCTCATACAAGTATCGTGGTAAGAGAATTTTTAGAATGGCTCCAATTCACCACCACTTTGAAAAAGGCGGTTGGCCAGAGCCACGTGTTATGGCACGTTTTTGGATCATCACCTTGGTATTAGTCCTAATTGGTCTAATTACTTTAAAGATCCGCTAATAATAAATTAACCCGTAATCATAGGGATCTCACTGATATGAATAAAGAGCTTGACCATAAAAAGGTTGCCGTAATTGGTCTTGGCACATCAAATATGTCTGTAATTAGCTATCTTTTAAAGCATGATTTAAAGAAGCTAACCATTTTTGACACCCGTATAAATCCACCAAGAGTAGGTGACTTACCTGTAGGTATTGATTTACGCCTAGGTGATTTAGATGCAGAGATTTTAAAAGAGTACGACTTAGTTGTAATTAGCCCAGGTATTAGTATCTATCAAGAGCAAATTGCAAAGGTAATTGCAGCAGGTGTTGAAGTGGTAGGTGACATTGAGTTATTTGCACGCGAAGCTAAAGCTCCAATTATCGGTATTACAGGCTCTAATGGTAAGTCTACTGTGACCTCACTTGTAGGTTACATGGCTGACGTTGCAGGTTTAAAAGTTGCTGTTGGCGCTAATATCGGTGTACCTGTATTTGACATCTTATCTGATGATGTTGAACTTTATGTTTTAGAGTTATCAAGCTTTGAGTTA
>ONCS01000144.1 GCA_900316375.1 uncultured Succinatimonas sp.
ACTTTTCCTTTCTATTTCAAATAATTATTCCTAATTTTACACACTATTTTTTATTAAAGTTTTGGATCTAGAGATCTTATATATGAAGACTTTTAAATAATTTAGGAATTGATGTATCTTCTAAAAAAGCAAGGCAGATTACTAAGGCAGACTGCAATGAGTACGATTACATCATTGCTATGGAAGAGTACAACGTTAAAAATCTCTTCTTTTTACACTCTTCAGTTTTAAATAAATGTAAGGTGTTCTTACTAAAAGATTTTACCGATACCCCAGGTGACATTGATGATCCTTGGTTTACCCGTCAGTTTGATGTGACTTACAATGAAGTATTAGAAGGCTGCAGATGCTTTTTAAAGACTTTAAATAAGGAAGGCAAGATCACTTTAAATGATGAGCAACTTAAGATCATAGATGAGGATCTGTAGTTGCAATTAAGGCAGGTCTGCCCTGCCTTAAGATTTTTGAATTTTCCTATCTACAAACCTATTCAACACTAAAGCCTAAGAGCTTTAAAGTCTCTTTTAGATTGTCATTTACATTACGCAAATGTAGCGACGACAACTCACGTCTTTCACGATAATTCTGGCGCATCGCATCAAATGACTTTGCACCATTAAAGGCGTTTTTAAACTTATGACTGTCACGTCGTACATCATAGACAGAAAATACTAAGCGTGAGATTAAATCTAAATCAAGATTTTCAACTTTACCAAAATCCAAAGACTCAATTTCAGGTAATGGCATTTGATAAGGCTTTGGTGCTTCAAGATTTAAATCATGTGCTAAGTAATTTGCAAGCATGACATTAGCACGGCGCTTTGACTCATAGGAGTAACCTGCGATATGGGCTGTAGCACCTTCAACCTTGTTTAAAAGAGACTTTACTTTAACCTCAGGCTCACCTTCAAAAACATCAAGCCATACATGTAAATCTTTGCGTTTATCTAAAACTCTGTCTAATGCCTCGTTATCTACAACATTGCCACGGCTAGCGTTAAATAAGAAGGCCCCTTCTTTTAAGGATAACAGCTCTTTTTCACCGATTAAATATAAAGTCTTATCTATGCCTTCTTTAATTAAAGGTACGTGTAGAGTTACAAAATCACAAGCTAGAGCCTCTTGTAGTGTGCCATTGCAGGTTTTATCTCCATCACGGAATCGTGGAGGATCGTTTTTCACAATCTTTAAACCTAAAGCTTTAGCTTTGTTTTCTACTTGCTGCCCAACATAACCACAACCAATAATGCCAATTGACTTACCTGTAAAATCTAAATCAAAGCGCTGTGCCATCACCAGCATTACAGATAAGATATAGTCACCTACACTTTCGCAGTTAGAGCCTTGAGCGTTAGTTACAAAAATTCCTTTTTCTTTTAACAATGGAATATCAATATGATCCATACCCGCGGTTGCCGTGCCCACAAATTTAAGCTTATTAGCCTTAGTTAAAAGAGCGCTGTCAACCTTGGTAATTGAGCGGATAATTAAAGCATCAACATCAACTAAATCGTCAGCTACAATCTCACGGCCTTTCTTTAATACAACCTCTCCATATTGTGAGAAGATTTCTGTAGAATTTGGCAGTGCAATATCACATAAAAATTTCATATAAAGCCTTTGTAGTACATTAAGTTAATTCAAATTATGACCATTATAAGCTATAATAGGCGCAGTTTTTAAAGGAGATTTTCTATGTCTAAATGTATCACTGTTGATTATCAGAATCACCCAACTAAAGCTTTACTACTAGGCTCTGGTGAGTTAGGTAAAGAAGTAGCTATTGAATTATTACGCTACGGTGTCGATGTCACCGCTTGTGATAGATATGATAACGCTCCTGCTATGAGCGTAGCTCAGCACAAAGCTGTGATCAATATGCGTGATGGCGAAGCTTTAGAAAAGCTAATCCGTGAGGTAAAACCAGATTACATCATTCCTGAGATTGAGGCTATTGCAACTGAGACTTTAATTAAGCTTGAAGAAGAAGGCTTTAATGTAGTGCCATCAGCAAATGCTGCTAACATCACTATGAACCGTGAGGCCATTCGTACCTTAGCTGCTGAAACCTTATCTCTTCCAACATCTCCTTATTTCTTTGCTTCATCTGTTGAAGAAATTGAAAAGAACATTCACAAGGTAGGCTTCCCATGCATTATGAAGCCTATTATGAGCTCCTCTGGTAAAGGTCAAAGCGTTTTAAAGAGCGAAGCTGATATCGAAGCTTCATTTAAGGAAGCTTGTGTTCACGGCCGTGGCGGTATGCAACGCGTGATCGTTGAAGGCTTTGTTAAGTTTGATCGTGAAATTACCTTATTAACCGTAAGTGCTGTAGATGGCATTCACTTCTGTGAGGCTGTAGGTCACCACCAGGTACATGGCGATTATCATGAGTCATGGCAGCCTGAACCTTTAAATGAAGAAATGCTTATGGAAGCAAAGCGCATTGCCTCAGGAGTTGTCACTGCTTTAGGTGGCTACGGTATTTTTGGTGTTGAGCTTTTCATCTGTGGTAATAAAGTAATTTTCTCAGAGTTATCACCTCGTCCACATGATACCGGTATGGTTACCATGATCTCTCAAGATCAATCAGAGTTTGCCCTACACGTAAGAGCACTTTTAGGTCTACCTATTGGCAAGATCACTTTCTACGGCCCATCAGCATCTGCAGCATTACTTGCTGAAGGCAAAGGCACTCACATTGAGTACCAAGGTATTGATAAAGCTCTTGCTGTAACTCCATCAAGTCAGTTACGTATCTTTGGTAAACCTGATATCGATGGTGAGCGTCGTATGGGCGTATGTCTAGCTCGTGGAAAGAGCGTAGATGAAGCTGTAGAAAACGCTAAGAAGATGCGCTCTCAGATCTCTTTTGATATTAAGTAATTTGTAAGGATAGCATTACTATGATGTCACTTGATAATTACAAAACCATGGATCCATTTATTCTTTTGTCAGCTGTAAACATGCAATTACGCGATGAGTACTGCTCACTTGACGATCTATGCAAGGCTCACGATATTGATAAAGATATCTTAGTTGAGCGTTTAAAAAGTGCTGGTTTTGAGTACGTCCCTGAGCAAAACCAATTTAGATAATGCTACCTAATCTTAATTCACAATATCTATTCATCTTGCCACTGCCTTACAGTGCACCTAGCTCTAAAGCTAGCCTGTATGGAGTGGCATATGTTTTAACTGATGCAGCCTTTAATATCTTAGGACAAAAAGGCTATATTAAGTGCAAAGGCATCGAGTACTTATTACCAAGTCCTGTCTACCTCTTCTCTCAAGGTATCGATCCTTACACCATTAAAGCTCAGCAAACTGAAGAGAAGTTTTTAAAAGAATTAAATAAGCTTTTAACTACCCCGAATTTATCAGTATTTACCTGGTCTAGCCGTAACTTCAAGATAGTTGAAGCTATGGAGCTACGTAACATCAATCTTTCAAATACCTTATCAAAACTCTATACCGCAGTTGATATCAATAAGGTTTTAAAGCTCTCTGAGATTTTAAATACTGGCAAAATTACTGATTCTGATAATTTAGTTGCTTGTGCCCAAAAGTATGGCTTTCAAGAAAAGCCACGTCGTGATGATCACTTTGCTAAATTAGATGCCCTATTACACTTAGTAAAGTATCTGCATGACAACCACACTGCACTTTTAAATTACATGTTAAAAGACTTTAATTCTAAAAGAGCTCAGATTGCTAAGTTTATACAAGAAGGTAAATGCTTATTAGACTTTAATGTAAAGACAAAGTCACTTGAGATTTTAAAGCCTCTTGATTTACAAAATGATGTAATTAAGGCTTTGTACTTTGATGGCAACACTGTATGTGGTAAGTACTATGACTTACTTGATTTAAAGATCTTATCGCCTGTTGCTGTCTTAACTCCAGAAAGACAAGCTACTACTAACATTGACGCAAACTCAATTGTGCTACTTTTAAATTCAACAGATATTAACAGCATTGAGTTTGATAATAAGTCTTTACCACTTCGCATGAAGTTTTTTGACAAGTTCACCGATGTTGATTTGAAGTTATACACAGAATATTCAATGCTAGATAGAATGTCTTTAATTGAGCCACCACTGTCAAGCTCTGAAGGCTTTAGACGCTTTGTATTCCTATTTAGGGGCAATAACTACAAAGGCACCTTTATCGACACTGAATTACATTCTTACTATAAAGTCTGTCGCAACCTTTTAGAAAGTCAATTTAAAGGCTACTTTAAAGAAGTATCAGGACTTTCAAATAGTGTTAATGAAGAAGATGACTTTGAGTTGCAATTAGTTAAGAAAATCCAATCTTATCCAATCGATTTATAGACAATCAAAAGCAATCTCTTCTTTTAACTACAAACAAAAAGGAGGCCTCAGCCTCCTTTAAAATTCTAACTACACTTAAAACTTAAGCTTTCTTTGTAGTTCTACGTGTAGTAGTTTTCTTTGTTGTGGTCTTACGAGCTGTAGTCTTGCGTGTAGTAGTCTTTTTAGCACCAACATCAGAAGACTCTTCCCACTCGCGCTTTTCATCATTATAGAAAGCGACAAAGGTAGTCTTACCTTCAGCATTAGTTGCCATTACATACTGCTTTTTAGTCTTACGGCTAAAGCGAACTTCAGTCTCATTACCATCTTTATCAACAGCAGGAGCATCTGCTAGATAATAAAACTTTGGTGAAATTCTATCTCTAAATCTTTGTAACTCACAAACCTTAGGTGGACGGGTTTCACGTACCTTAGGGAAGTTGTGAGCTGCTAGGAAGATACCTGAGGCACCATCACGTAATACGTAGTGAGCACCTTCAGCTTTACATGGTAACTCTGGTAAATCAACAGCATCCTCACGAGGAGGTGCGATTTCACCGTTTTTCAAGATCTTGCGGGTATTGCCACATTCTTTGTTAGTACATGACATGTACTTACCAAAGCGGCCTTCTTTTAGCACCATGGTATGACCGCACTTCTCGCACTCACACTCTGGTCCCTTTTCAATCTCTGAGTCGAACTTACCTGTTTCTAGCTTGTAACCACCACAATTTGGAGTTGAGCATAAATGTAACTTATGCTCACCATCAATGATGTAAGTATCCATGATAGAGTTGCAAATTGGGCAACGTGGACGGCTACGTAAAAACTCTGCTTCCTCTTCATCGGTTAATTTACTTGAAGATAGTGCAGCCTGATCGATTGCGCGTAAGTTTAAAGTCTTATGGCATCGATCATCTTTCTTCACATCAGAGTCATAGTAGCCTAAGCATGATAAGAACATACCAGTCTTACCAGATTGCACTGCCATGTGGTACTTATTGCACTCAGGGCACATGAACTCTTTAATCTCAAGAGGCTTATTCTCAGGCATACCACCTTCAGATGAGGCTTTATTTGCCTTTTCAAGCTCAACTTCAAAGTGACCAAAGAAGTCATTTAAGCTCTTCTTGTAATCTTGTTTACCATCAGCGATTTCATCAAGATTATCTTCCATTGATGCTGTAAAGTTCTTATCCATCAAATCTTTGAATGAATAACGTAATCTATCAGTTACCACCTCGCCCATGCGCTCAGCGTAGAAACGACCGTGATTGATAGTTACATAACCTCTATCTTGAATGGTGGAGATAATTGAAGCGTAGGTTGAAGGACGACCGATACCGTCTTTTTCTAGCTCTTTAACTAAACTTGCTTCATTGTAACGAGCAGGAGGCTGTGTAAAGTGCTGAAGCGGGATTAACTCTTCTAAAGTTAAGGTATCTCCTTCGTTAAGCTCTGGTAACATCACCTCTTCATTTTTAGAGAAGTTGTAAACTCTCTTAAAGCCATCAAAGGTTACATGCTTACCACTTGCCTTAAAGCCAAAGTTATTAGCGTTTACTGTAACTGTGGTGGTCTCATACTCTTGAGGTACCATCTGACAAGCTAAATAACGAGCCTTGATAAGCTCATATAGTCTTTGACCGTCTCTATCTACAGATGCTGGTAGTGGCTCAGTTGGATGTGATGGACGAATTGCCTCGTGAGCTTCTTGTGCTGATTCTTTTGATTTATAGAAATTAGGTTTAGAAGGAATATACTTATCACCAAAGTTACGTGAGATGATGTCACGAGCTGTGGAAATTGCCTCATCTGATAAGTTCACACTATCAGTACGCATATAGGTAATTAAACCTTGCTCATAAAGTCTTTGAGCAACAGTCATAGTCTTACGTACTGAGAAAGATAATCTTTGATTAGCAACCTGTTGCAAAGTTGAGGTAGTAAAAGGTGGAAGTGGAGCTTGCTTGCCTTTCTTCTTTAAAACTTCGGTTACATTAAATGGTGCGTTTTTAACTGCATCTAAGACTTTTTGTGCTTCAGCCTTATTAGGAATATCAATCTTTTTACCTGCATAGGTTGCTAGAGCTAGTTTTAACTCTTCACCACTCTTAGTCTTAGTTAAAGCATCAATAGACCAATACTCTTGTGGGATAAAAGCTTTAATCTCACGCTCTTTATCTACAATGAGCTCAACTGCAACGGATTGCACACGGCCAGCTGAGAGGCCACGGGCAACTTTCTTCCACAATAGAGGGCTGACCATGAAGCCTACCACTCTATCTAAGAAACGACGGGTTTGCTGAGCATTTACTAAATCCATGTTAATTTGACCTGGATTTTCAAAAGCTTTAGCAATCGCCTTTTTGGTAATTTCAGGATACTTAACTCTAAAGTACTTATCTGCCTTGCCACCTAAAACTTCACGTAGGTGCCATGCAATTGCCTCTCCCTCTCTATCCAAATCGGTTGCGAGGTAGACTTTGTCAGCGTCTTTAGCAAGTTTCTTTAAATCACTTACAACTTTGTGCTTGTCGGGCATGATCTCATAATTAGCTTCCCAATTATGCCAAGGATCAATACCCATAGATCTAGCTAAAGTCTGCTCTTTGGTAAGCTTAACCTTTTTCTCAGTGCTAGTAGTTTCTTTCTTAGCAGAACTTGGTAAGCCGTTTGCAAGATCACGAATGTGGCCCACAGATGCTTTTACAACATAATCATCGCCTAAATAACGATTGATAATTGTAGCCTTAGATGGAGACTCCACAATAACTAAAGACTTACCCATTTTTAATCCTTTACCATTATCTTGTGTAGATGTACTTGTATTCTTTTAACTTTAGAAGACTTTTGCTAAAAATGAAGATTTTTATCGTCACGATTTGACGCATCTAGCATTTCTTCTTTAAAAGCCTTTGTCCAAGCCTTAGCACTTAAAAACTTTTTCAAAACTGCAAGTAGGCCCTTTTGCTCTTGTTTTTTGATATCTATTTTTATAGCACAAACTTTGGTTTTCTCCAAAGTTGACTGTAAATAACTATCAAATGGTGCAATTTCGTCAATTAAGCCACGCTCTAAAGCGTCCTTAGCTAGCCAAAACTCACCTGTTGCAATATTATCAATATCCATTGAAGGACGATATATAGAAACGATTTCTTTGAAACGATCATGAATTAAGGTAAGCTCTTGCTTAAACTTCTCACGACCTTCTGGTGTATTCTCGCCAAACATGGTTAAAGTGCGCTTGTACTTACCAGCTGTTACTTGCTCGTAATCTACATCATGTTTTTTAAGCACTTTATTAAAGTTTGGAATTTGAGCAACTACGCCAATTGAACCTATGTATGAAAATGGAGCTGCGACAATCTTACTTGCAACACAGGCCATTAAATAGCCACCTGAGGCAGCCACATTATCAACACAAACGGTTAAATGAATGTTCTTTTGACGGATACGTTCAAGAGTTGCTGAACATAGACCATAGCCGTTAACCACGCCGCCTGGGCTATCTAAATTTACGATAACTTCATCTTTGTCAGTAGCTACTGATAAAATTAAGTTTACCTTAGCAATTAAATCATCTTGATCTGAGGCATTAGTATCGCCTGCAAAGTCGATAACATAGGTATTTTCTGGGCAGAAAGTGCCAGACTCTTCAAGTTTTTTAATCTTGTCAGCTCTATCTTTGCGATCTTGCTCTTCTTTTTTAGAAGCGTTTTTAGCTAAAGCTTTGGCTTCTTTTTTCTTAGTCTTTTCATCCTTGGTATCATCAAAGTCTTTTAGTTTATCTAAAAGCTTTTCTTGATTGTCTTTGTATTTTTTAATTAAATTTTCAAAGGTAAACTTCTCTTTAGCCTCAGCTTGAACTTCTTTTAAGGCAGCAGGAAGAGATAGTAAAATTACATAAACTAAAAAGCCTACAATCGCACTTGCGGTTACAAACTTAACTGCGAACAATCCCCAAAGATATAAAAATTCCATTTTGAATTTAAGCCTTAATTCTCGTTTATATTTTCTGTTTTATTTTTTTAATTATCTTTTGTAATAATATTAAATGCTACTTATTGCCGTAGACTTGAGTGTTAATTTTGAAAGTCTTACGTGGCTTTACAACCTTTACGCCATCTTTAATCACAAGCTTTGAGTCATTAACTTCAATCTTTTGTGCAGTCGCTGATGGATTGTAGTTACGACCTTCTTCTGTAATTCTAATACCATCATCTTCAATGGTGATTAAGCGTAACTTATAAAGCTGACCTATAGCCTTTTTAAACTTGCCCTTTGACATATGAAGATAATCTTCAATGTCTTGAGGATCTGACTTATCGTTAAACTCTAAATAGCCATTTGAGGTCTTCAAAACTTTAAGTAATAGTTTTGCAGCATGCTCAATACCTGATAGGCCTGGCTCTTGTAGGGAGACATCAATACGACCATCTTCACGGATTTTTGTAATATAGCCATCAACACGCTTACCAATACGTACTTCGGTTTTAATGTTATCTTTATATAAAAGACCATAGACAGAGTCATTTAAAACCATGCGGTAGCCAAGTGGAGTGTGTGATACAGCCACAGCAGTAACTCGCTGACCTACTTTAAACTCCCCTTTATGGGCAGCATCGCGGAAGAATTTATTGTAGCGCTGTGTGCCGTAGAGACGTCCTTGCTCATCCATGGTAACTAATACCATCACAGATGTTCCAACTTCAAAGTTAGAACGCTGCTCTGATACCGGAACTACTAGCTCTTTAGGAATACCTAAGTCCATGTAAACTGTACCACAGTCAATTGAGGTTACAGTTAAGCGACCTATCATGCCACACTCTAAATAAGGATGACGAGCGGTAGCTAAAACACGACCAGAGTCTTTAAATAAGAAGACGCGCAATCTATCTCCTACCTTTAAATCCTCAGGTAATTGCTTGCGAGGTACGAATAAGTCACCAAAAGGACCGCCATCTACAAAGCAGCCTTGATCGGTAATTTCAATAACCTCACGGTCAATCATTTGACCTAGCTTTAAATTATCATCCATGAATGTCTATTCCTAAAAACTTAGCTTTTAACCTAGCTTTTTATATAGCTTTATTAAGCATTTTTGCTACTTTTTCAAAAATCTCTTTTTTTAATATAAAACAAACTCTTTGAAAAATGCAAATTTACTGTACAAAAAACTAAAAAGCCACTCCAATTTCTTGGGGTGGCCTTTATGAGCATTAACTACAGATTAAACACGAGCAAAGTCGATGTGTAGAATACGCTCTGAAACTGGGTGACGCTGAATGTCTACTGGCTTAACATTGATAGCCTGGCCGTCAACATTTAAAGTAACAGCCTGATAGAACTCGTCCTTTAATGCAGCTGCGATTAACTTCTTCTCATTTAAAGTAACTGATACTGCATCTTTGCCCTGACCGATAATAATTGCAGGGATTTGCTCAGCACGACGTAGGCGGCGGCTCGCACCTCTTCCTAAATCAGTACGTGAAGTAGCATCTAAAGTAATTGCCATTTTCATGTTTTCCTATATTAAAATTTAAACAAGCTATGTAATGCGACCATAAACATAGCAAGCGGTATTATACGCAAAAAATTTTCAAAATCAAGCTAAAAAGCCTAATTAATCCTCTTTTTGCCTATTTGAGCTTTGAGCATTATAAAGACAAGTCTATCTTTTGGAAGCAAAAGCCTTTAAAATCAATTTAAAGATACTCAACTCCTTGAATTTGTGACCTAAGGTAATGAAATTAAAGCTTTATAAGCGTATCTTATTGCAAAATTACTACTTTAAAGAGCACTTAATATGACCACTCAATATATAAGACCTTCAAAAGATCAATCATTTATGGAAATTGCTGTAGCTGTTTCTATGCGTTCAACTTGTTTACGTCGTCGCTATGGTGCGGTGATTGTATCTAAAGATGGTCGTATTGTCTCAACAGGCTATAATGGCGCTCCACGCCACAGAGCAAATTGTGTGGATTTAAAAGAGTGCTTACGTGAGACTTTAAAGATTAAACCTGGTACTCACTATGAGTTATGCCGAGCAGTCCACGCTGAGGCTAACGCGATTTTAAATGGTAATCCTTTAGATATTGTAGGCTCTACCCTATATCTAGCAGGCACCGATGCTGCTACCAATTCAAGAACCAAACAAATTCGCCCATGCTCTATGTGCCAACGTTTAATTCTAAATGCGCAAATTAAATTAGTCGTTATGCGTGATGTCGATGGAAATTTAGTCTATAGCGATCCACTAACTTGGGATGATGATACCCCTGAGAAGATCTCTGAGCAGTTTGGTGGTAATTTAAGCTAATTGATTTTAATCATTTAAAGCTACTATAGATACAAAGAAGGCTCCACGCGGAGCCTTTATTTTTATCTGTATTCTCAAGCTTTGACTTTTCTAAAAATCAGGCTCTTCGACAATCTTTGGATACATCAAAGGTGATCTTTCATCAATCTTATCAGGATCGTAATTGCGTCTATCATTGCAATTCATATCTGAGATGGTCTCTAAATCAGAATTGCTAATATCAAAATTATAAATCTGACAGTTTTGCTCTAATTTCTCACGAGTTGTAGCTTTTGGAATAGCTACAATGCCACGCTGAATGCACCAACGCAACAGAATTTGTGAAGCTGTTGCTTTGTAATGATCACGCATACAGATAAGTCTTGGATCATCTAAAATTAAACGACCTTCTGATCCTAGTGGAGAGTATGCTTCAACGCAGATCTTACGTTTACGACACCAACCTAAAAGTTCTTCTTCAGTGTTTAATGGATGGATTTCAGTTTGATTGACCTGAGGAATTACACAAGCGCCATTTTCCATTAAAGATAGAATATGATGAGGTTTGAAGTTTGAGACGCCAATTGACTTGGTAAGTCCTTGAGCTTGGAGTTTTTCAAGTTCAATATAAGCTCTTTGATAGCCTTTAATTGGCCAGTGTAAAAGGTATAAATCTACATAATCCATACCTAAGCGCTGTAAGGACTCAGTTAAAGCTTTTTTAGGATTATTAAACTCAGTCACCCAAAGTTTGGTGGTAACAAAGATCTCCTCACGAGGAATACCACTATCACGAATAGCCTTACCCACACTTTTTTCGTTGCAGTAAACACGTGCTGTATCAATTAGACGATAGCCACAATCTAGAGCTTCACGCACTGTATTGTAGGTATCAATACCTGATTTAATTCTGTATACACGAAGGCCTAATAATGGCATCTTCTCATTATTATTTAAGTTAACTGTGGATTTAATTGAAAGTTCCATCACTAACTCCTAATTTAGGCCTCAACCATTTTTTTATAAGCATCAACAAACACTTTAGGACCAGCGCCTAGTTCATGCATATGGCAAGATAGGTAATTTCTAAAACGTCTTGCCCCTTTGCAACCATTGAACATATTAATGATGTGGTTTCCTAGATAATGAAGCTTATTCCCCTCTTTGACAAAGGTATCTGCAAATTCTACAAGCTCATTGAAGATTTCTTCGCGAGATTTAACTTCAACATTCTCTTGATAGATCTCTTTATCAACAAAGGCTAATAAATAAGGATTATCCATAATCGCACGACCTAGCATCACGCCATCAACGTGCTCTAATTGTTTTTTACAATCCTCGATAGTCAATATACCACCATTGATGGTAACTTTTAAGTCAGGATATAAAGAACGTAGCTGATACACACGCTCATAATCTAAAGGAGGAACTGAGCGATTCTCTTTTGGAGATAAACCATTAAGCCAAGCTTTACGTGCATGAAGAATAATGTGTCTTGAACCTGTCTCATAAACAGCATCAACTATTTTTTTAGAGTATTCAAAAGAATCAAGATCATCAACTCCAATGCGAGTTTTGACAGTTACAGGAATACTAACCGCATCTTGCATGGCTTTGACACAATCAGTAATGACCTCTGGTGTCTTCATTAAAATAGCACCAAAAGATCCTGACTGCACTTTATCAGATGGACAACCACAATTTAAGTTAATTGAGCTATAGCCATGTTTTTGACCTATTTTAGAAGCCTCAGCTAGTGTCTTAGGATCTGAGCCACCTAACTGCAACACACAAGGATTTTCAATTTCATCGTGGTCAATTAAATACTCTTTACCATGAGTTAGAGCCTGAGCTGCAATCATCTCGGTGTATAAGGTAGCGCGCTTTGTAAAATAGCGGGCCATACGACGGAAGGTGCGATTAGTTACATCGATCATCGGTGCAACTGAGAATAGATCATCTTTACAGTAGTACTGAATTGAGGACATTAGCCTTAATCCTTAGCAAGGGATACAACTTATCAATATAGAAACTTGGCAATAGATACAAAAAAGCTCAACTTTTCTTAGTTGTATTGTATCAAATACTAAAAAGAAATTAGTTGAGCTTTTAAAGTTAATTTTTCTTAAAAACTATAACTCGCGAGTAAATGCCTCTTGAACTGACTCGTCTAAATATCTCTTGTCGATATTAGGTAGAGTTGCAGTGATGCTTACAACTAACTTGTAAATACGCTTTGAGTTGTCATCATCAGGCTTTTGTAAAAACTCTGCAATTGCCTTACCAAGCTTAGTCATATCCTTTACACCTAAACCACGAGTGGTGGCAGCTAAGGTTGAGAAACGGACAGCATCAAATGATACGTGAGGATCGTTTGTTTGAACTTTAGCAATTCTTACATGAACACCAAGATCAGCTAATAGTTCTTGAGCGCCACGAGCAGATACTGCACAGTTTTTTGCATCAATCATAACTAGGTGTGAATCAATCTTGTTGCCAATGATCTTCATGCCACCTTCTTTTAAGCCTTCAGCTAGTGCTTTAGCATTAGCTAAAACATCATTGCAGTACTTCTTAAAGTTAGGTGTTTGCATCTCATGTAAACGAGCAGCAAGGGCAGCTAACTGATTAGATAGAAGACCGTTGTGGCCTGCCATAGTCTCAGCACGCTGAATTGAAGGTGCTAACTCTTGCTTACATAGAATTACCGCAGCATGAGGGCCTTGCATAGCACCATGAGCTGAGAAGGTAACTACGTCAGCATACTTCATAGGATTTTCTAAAACACCTGCAGCAGTTAAGCTAGCAGTCTGTGATAAGTCACACCATAATAAAGCACCAGTTTCTTTAGCAATCTCTGATAAACGCTTAAAATCAACTGCAGCAGAATAGTTAATTGGTGAGAAGATGATTAACTTTGGCTTGTTGGCTTTAGCAATAGCTTCAACTTTATTCATGTCAAGCTCTTGGGTATCAGGCTCAACACCATAATTTACAAAGCGGAATGCTAAATTTTCACTGTTGCAGTGCTCTTTTTTACGAAGATCTAAAGACATCACTACATCACCACGTGAGGTTAAAGCTTTGAATACTACGCGAGATGCTGCTTCAATGGTAATGGTCTTTACAGTTGCAAAAGGAGCACAAAAGATCTTACATAATCTATCGGTAGTTAACTTTTCTAAATCGTTAACACGACCTAGAGTAAGTGAACTTGAGCTAGTTGAGTTTACTAGAACAGAGCCCATGATTGCAGCACAAACTGGAGAGGTGCTGTTCTCATCAGGAATAAAAGAAACACTTGCGTGTTGCTTTTCAATTTCTTTCACAAAGTATGAATATAAATCTTTATCAAAATTTTTTACTAGCTCAATAGAATTCATCTTATTAAGGCAAGGAGACCACGACCTCTGTAGGTCGTGGAGGAATTGCCGTCCTCCGTTCTACTAAATAGTGTTTAGCACGCTCTAAGAGTTTTAGTTTCTTAAAGCTAATGCTCCCTTTGTTAACCTTGTTACCAGATAAATCTCTGATATCAAAG
>ONCS01000173.1 GCA_900316375.1 uncultured Succinatimonas sp.
AAGATTTACCTCTTCTCATTGAGAAAGTGGTATTTACTATCGCCCATAACCTTAATTTAAAAATTGCTTAAGGTCTTGGGTATATTTGTTTTTGGATCAACAAAGTTTCTTGGATCTGAGGCGTCAAAATAAACTCAGATCACACAAGAAATTACATTGAACCAGAATTGATATGATCAAAAGCTATCTTTAGATAAGATCTTGAGATCTGTCACGCAAAAGATTGGCGCTGGGAGCTAAAGGTTAATAGCTATTGACCAATGAACGTAGCGCATACAGATATCTAATAAAGCTGCTTTTCCACTATTTTCCCTTTCTCAATCACCACTGTATCAACTTACAACTGCCAAATCATGCTCTTTAGCATAAAGGCAAAATCACGCTATAAAAGTCCTTAAAGACTTATCAAAAATTACTTTTTAAGCGCTGATACTTAAGTGTTAAAATAAATACTAAATAAAAACTAAATAAAAAATTATTTAAAATATATTGAAAACAAATTTAGATATCGATATAATGACCTCATCTTAAGTGATAATGAACTTAAAGAGAGCGGCAAGACCTCTTTTAATGGTCTTTATGTAGTGAACAACACTTTTAATTAAAGGAACAGAAAAATGGCTTTAGATGTAAACGAAAATAATGAGAGCTACTTAGTAGGTAGACTTGTAGCTTGCGTAGAATTGGTACAAATTAAGGCTAGCCCACGCTGTATATTTAGCTGTAGCAACAAGACCCAAGCTATTTTTAATTTCACAACAACGACTATCGCTAATATCATGTCTAACGTCTACTTTCATAATCTAAGCTTTCTAAAACTAAATGGCGAAAAAGAGTTTGTTAAAGAGATTGATAACATAGTTGGCGATATTTTTTGTAAGTTAGCAGATAACTTGCCTAAGAGAATTAAAGAGCAGGATAAGTACTTTGTTGGTTACTACCAACAAAAGCAACATTTTATAAATGTTTACGGCCAATAGCTTTATTACAAAGATCTAGAGTCTGAAGATTAGGTCAAGATTGTTTTTAGGTTATCAGTAGGTATTAGTATGAGCACTGCAGTTGAGATTAAGCCAAAGCATTTAACCCATAAGATTAGGTTATATGCTAATCATAAGTTTTTATCTTATTGCTCTCGTGCTGCAGGTGTGCAACGTAAGACCTACAACTGGTGTGTAGATCGTTTAAAGCAAGCTATCGATAACAAGGAAAAGATCGACTTTATCAAATGGAAAAAAGATTTTACTCAAGTAAAGCGCCAACAGTTTCCTTACATGTATGAGGTGACTAAGTACGCCAGTGCTCAACCATTCTTCTTTGCAAAAAGGGCTTTTGAGGATTATTGTAAAGATAAACAAGAAGGTAAAACTGGATGTAGGCGTAAGGGATTTTTAAAATATCACCAAAAGCGTCCTGGCTACGGTAGCTTTTACATAGGTGGAGATCAGGTGTATTTTTCTGATAATCCTTATGACAAAAAGAGCTACAACTACGGAATTGAGTGCAAACATCAATACATCCATATCCCAAAATTTGGATGGGTGAAGATGTATGAGCGCCTACGCTTTCAGGGCCATATTGAAAACTGCACAATTACCTATGAAGGTGATAAAGTCTATGCCTGTGTGCTAGTTAAGATCACACAAGAAGAATACTTAAGAACGCATAAAGGAGTAGTTGCACATGATACTGCCTGTGGTATTGATGTAGGTCTTAAGTCATTTATCACCACAGATACCGGACTTAAAGTTGATGCTCCAAAGCCACTTAAAAAGCAACAAAGGCGATTAAAACATGCTCAACGTTGTCTAAATAGGCGTCAGCACCCAAGAGTTAAAAATGATACAACTCAATGCTCAAAAAACTTTTACAAGCAAGTTAAGGTCATAAGAGCAATTAACTCTAAAGTAGTTAACACAAGGCGTGACTTTAACAACAAGATCTCATCAGTGCTTTTAAGACACTATGAGTACATTGGCATTGAGAAGTTAAATGTTGCTGGCATGATGAAAAATCATAAACTAGCTCAAGCTCTAGCAGATGCTGGTTTCAGGATCTTCCGCGAGATGTTAACTTATAAAGCTTTATGGCTTGATAGAAAAGTTGTAAAGGCAAATGTGTTTTTTGCCAGCACCAAGACTTGTAGCAATTGTGGACATAAAAGGTTTGATTTAACTCTAAGAGATAGAGTATATGTATGTCCTCATTGTGGCATGGTCTTAGATAGAGATCAAAATGCTGGCAAAAATCTACTTAAAAACTTAAAAGAATCAATAGGCGTGGTCAGCGCCAAATTTAAGCCCATGGATCAGACGGCTCTGCATTCAGATTTAGCAATAAATAGGATTGCAACCAGCTGGGATGATATGGGAATACAACAGATGTTGATCAATAAAAAGGCATCGTAAGTTTGTAATGACGGTTCGATCCACTTCTCTGTTCTAGTTTTACTAGAGCAGTAAGGTCAATATCATAAGTTTGTAATGACAGTTCGAGTCCCTCCGTGGTTTTGTTGTGATAAAACAACTTGTAAGGGAGTTAAAGAAGTAAGGCAGTATAAGCCTGTAGCGTAAAGGTGGCACATTAGGTGCCTTTTGTTGAAGATTATATTTTTGAATAGCTTTGTAAGGGGGAGCTAAGTGTCAGTTAGTTTGATTACTTAAAGGATGATTGTGAGATGAGCTTAATAAAGGTGGTAAAAGCTTGTCACTTAGCCTTTACAAAGCGAGATTTAGCCTTTATAATGCTTGCACATTTCGCACTAATGCCCTGGTGGTGAAACTGGTAGACACAAGGGACTCAAAATCCCTCGGAAGCGATTCCGTGTCGGTTCGACTCCGACCCGGGGCACCATTTCTTAAATTTTCAAAAATTTTATTTATAACTCAATAAGTTATTTGCTAGTATCTTTGATAAATTCATCAAGATCTTGCAGCGTTTTATTAACATCACCAGTGTTGGTAACTTTGTAGATCTTGATAAACTCATCTTTTGATTTTTGATCAGATAATATCCAAAAAGCCTTCAAAAAGTTAAGCACTTTGGTATCAATTGTGGTGGTAGCCTCATTACGATCGCTGTAAATTTGATCAAAAGCTGCAATGGCTTCATCATCTGTATTTACTTTTAGCACGTCTTTGACAAATTGCTCAATAGAGCCTGATCTATCAATTGCCATCTTTTCAGTAATAGCACCGTAGCCTATGAACTTTCTAAGCTGCGAGAAGTTTTTGAATTGTCGTCCAAAGATGGTGATCATTGAGTACGCTCCTTGAGGTGATAGTGGGGATTTTATCACAAAGTTAGAATTAGCGTTGATGTAAGATGACAAAGTCGTTATAAAGCATTTTGTTAGTGGTGTAGCTATGGTTACTTTGTTACTGCTCTTTAAAAGTGGCATAAATTTGCTTACACGGTTTGGCAAAACAAATCCCATCAACTTTGACAAAAATCTAAATTC
>ONCS01000155.1 GCA_900316375.1 uncultured Succinatimonas sp.
ACTTTATTAGCACCATTTGCCATTAAATAACTTGTAGGGGAGTATTGCTCTGAATAGGCAATAACTTCAACTTTTGGAGATTTTTCCCTAAATTTCAATAGAGCTTGTTTTACACGTAGTGCAGTATCTACAGTGGTGCCTGTAAATTTAGTGAAATTTAATACTACAGTTTTGATGTTTTCATCGGTTGAGGCTTTTTCTAAAGCTTTCTCGATGGTTACAACATCATGATAGGCTGGAACATCTAATAGTTTTGAAAACTTTTTAGTAAATCTTGTAACATCATTATCTCCCTGTGGGGCTTCATTGATGTTTCCTGCAAAGTCAAAGTACAAGATTGGCTCTACTTTATAGTTTTCATCAGAAGTTTCATTAAAAGCAGCAAGAGCAGATTCACCTTGATCTTGAACTTTATTAGCAAAGCTAATGCCTAAAATTACAGCTAATGCTAAGATTAAGAAAATTAAGTTAAAGACAAAGTTTCTTGCAAAGGTGATAACAGAACCTACGAAAAGTAATACTTTACCAATTGCTTTGCATAAAGAGTGCTTGCTTTCATTAGTGTTTTTAACGTTGAATGAGCCATCAGAGTTAATCTCAATGGTCTTTGTCCCTTTATTTTCATTATTTTCCATAAAAAATTTCCGTATAGACAAAAATATAGCAAGGTGTGAACCTTGCTATAAATCTAATCTTTAGTAATTACTTTGAAGCTTTTGCACCTTCAACAATCTTCATTACAGAACCTACCATTCCAGAAATATCTGATAAATTTGAAGGTACGATTAAAGTATTGTTGGTCTTAGCAAGATTTGAGAAAGCTTCTATATATTGCTCAGCAACTTTTAAGTTAATAGCGGTGTTACCACCTTGTTCTTGAGATGCTCTTGCAATAGTTGCAATCGCCTGAGCTGTTGCATTTGCAATTGCGATAGTAGCCTGTGCTTTACCTTCAGCTACGTTAATCTCTGACTGTTTTTCACCTTCAGATTTAGCAATAGCAGCTTCTCTAGCACCAGTTGCTAAGTTAATTTGCTCTTGCTTGCGGCCTTCTGACTCGAAAATAACAGCTCTCTTCTCACGCTCAGCGGTGATCTGACGTTGCATAGCTTGTAAAATTACAGCAGGAGGAGTTAGATCTTTGATTTCGTAACGTAATACCTTAACACCCCAGTTTAAAGCAGCCTCATCAATTGCTGATACCACTTGATTGTTGATTAAATCACGCTCTTCAAAGGTCTCATCTAACACCATCTTACCGATTACAGAACGTAAGGTTGTTTGTGCAAGCTGAGTAATTGCTACGATATAGTTTGAAGTACCATAACTTGCTAGTTTTGGATCGGTAACTTGGAAATATAAGATACCATCAACAGATAACTGGGTATTATCACGAGTAATACATACCTGGCTTGGGGTATCTAGAGGGATTTCCTTTAATGAGTGTTTGTAGGCAACTTTATCAATAAAAGGAATAATAAAGTTAAGACCTGGGCTTAGTACCTTGTGAAATTTACCTAGTCTTTCAATAACCCAAGCTGTTTGCTGCGGGATCACACTAATTGATTTACTAGCAAAAATAATTGCAATTACAATAAAAACAATCGCAAGAATTAAGCCACCTGTAACTTCCATAAATATTATCTCCGTAAGTTTATTTAGTTAAAATTAGTCTGGTACCTTCTACTTTTTCTACAAAGTAGGTACCTTTAGTTAAATTTCCTTCATTCAAGTAAGCTGTCCATAGAGCTCCTCGATAGTTAACTTTTGCGCTACCATCAGTAAGTACATCTTCAACAACTACTCTTTGTCCTTTATCTAAATCGTTGCAGTCAGTATTAGGACTTAGCTTTCTAATTTTTCTTCTATAAGTATAGGCAATAATTACACCTACAATTGTCACAATAGCTAATATATAACACTGACTTGTAAAGTTGCCACCGAGTACAGCTGTAATACATGAAGCAACACATCCTGCTGTGCATGCTAGTAAATAGATGGTGCTTAGCATCATCTCTGCACCTAGTAAAACAAGAGCTAGGATCAACCATATTAAATAAGCATCCATAATCTGTCCTTACTTTTTGCGTTTGAAAATTGAAGATAAGATTGCAAAGAAAAAGATTAAAAAGAACCCAACTGGTGCAATTACTTCAATAGGGAAGTCATTTTCAGTTGCCCCTAATAAGAAAATTACGACAAATACAATCGGGATAAAGATAGCTGCAAGAGAGTTACCATTTTTCTTTTTATCAGTTCTTACTTGAACTGTAGCTCTAGGTCCTGTTTGAACTGTTTTATAGGTTGCCTGTGGTTGCACCTTAACCGAATCTTCAACTTGTGCTTCTTGAACTTTGGTATATTTGTGCTTTAAGTCCTTTTTAAGAAGAGATTTGATTTTTTCATTCGTAGTGCTTAGTTGAGTATTTAAATCTTTTTCATCTAAATCAACAGCACTTGTATCTAAAGTTGCTACTTGAGTATCAACAGGTGCTACAGAATGTCTTAAGTGCTCATAATTAGTATTAACAACATCTGCTTTGAACTTGGTGTAGTCTTTTACTCCAAGTTCATCTATAAGCGATGCAAAATCACCATTTTTAGGTTCTAAGTAATTCTTTGTCATTTGTAATCTTTTTGATTTTTAAGTAATTTTTAAGTTGTTTAGCATATTAACACAAAGAAAATGACAACTTTGATAATTGATTTGAATTATCATCATTTAAGCCGTATTTTGTACACTTTTCTTTTAAATGTCAGTCGTTCCTAAATTAGAAGAGAAGAAGAGCTGAATTTACTTGATTTTTTATCACTAAAACAGTTGTCCTTTTAGAGCTTAGGCTAAATTTTGCAACATTCCTATATACAAAAAAATCAATTTAAAAAATGATAAAACGATCAAGTTTTTTGATATAATGCACGATCAAATTTTACATAGTTTTGGAGGATTATATGCTACGCATTATGGAAGAGGCTCTAACCTACGATGACGTATTGTTAGTACCTGCTCATTCAACTGTTTTACCAAACACTGCTGATCTTCGCACAAGATTAACCTCCAACATTCAGTTGAATATCCCAATGATTTCTTCTGCAATGGATACTGTTACCGAGTCAAACCTAGCTATTGCTCTAGCACAAGAGGGTGGTATTGGTTTTATTCACAAAAATATGTCTATTGAGCGCCAAGCTCAGGAAGTAGCTCGTGTAAAGCGTTTTGAAAACGGTATGGTAACTAAGCCTGTTACTGTACATCCAGATGCTACCATCAATGAAGTTCGTCAGATGGCTGCTAAGTGCGGTTTCTGCGGTTTCCCTGTTGTTGATGAGAATGCAAACCTATTAGGTATTATCACCGGTCGTGATACTCGTTTCTTATTAAAAGGTGATGTAAAGGTTCGTGAAGTAATGACTCCAAAAGAGAGATTAGTTACTGTTCGCGAGAATGAGTCACGTGAGACTGTACAAGCTTTAATGCAACAACACCGTATTGAGAAAGTTCTAGTTGTTGATGATGCATTCCACTTAAAGGGCTTAATCACTGTTAAAGATTTCCAAAAGTCTTCAAACAAGCCAAATGCATGTAAAGATGCTCTAGGCCGTCTACGTGTTGGTGCTGCAATTGGTGCTGGTGCTGGTAACGAAGATCGTGCTAAGGCTCTAGTTGAGGCTGGTGTTGATGTTCTATTAGTTGATTCATCACACGGTCACTCACAAGGCGTTTTAGATAGACTTAAGTGGTTACGTAAAGAATATCCAGAACTTCCTATTATTGGCGGTAACGTAGCAACTGCAGCAGGTGCTTTAGCTCTAGCAGATGCTGGTGTAAACGCTGTTAAGGTTGGTATTGGCCCAGGTTCTATTTGTACAACCCGTATCGTAACAGGTTGCGGTGTTCCTCAGTTAACTGCTGTTTCAAATGCAGTAGACGCTCTTGAGGGTACTGGTATTACCGTTATTGCTGATGGTGGTATCCGTTACTCTGGTGATATTGCAAAGGCACTAGCAGCAGGTGCTAACTGCGTAATGGTAGGCTCAATGTTCGCAGGTACTGAAGAGGCACCTGGTGAGATTGAAATTTACCAAGGTCGTTCATTTAAGTCATACCGTGGTATGGGCTCACTTGCAGCTATGTCAAAAGGCTCTGCTGATCGTTACTTCCAGTCAGATAACGCTGCTGATAAGTTAGTACCAGAAGGTATCGAAGGTCGTGTAGCTTATAAGGGCTTATTACACAACATCATCCATCAGCAGATGGGCGGTCTACGTTCTTCAATGGGCTTAACCGGTTGTGCAACTATCGATGAGATGCGTACTAAGGCTCAATTCGTTCGTATCACTGGCGCTGGTTTCCATGAGTCTCATGTTCATGATGTAACCATCACCAAAGAAGCTCCTAACTATCAGAGCCACGTCTAATATTTTTTCAAGAGCACCTTTTATAATTAGCTATTAAAAGGTGCTTTTTTCGTTTTTAAATCTATCAAGAGTTTTAATATGTCTCAACAGAACATCCATTCTGAAAAGATCCTCATCCTAGATTTTGGTTCTCAAGTAACTCAGTTAATTGCACGTCGTGTACGTGAAATTGGCGTTTATTGTGAGATCTATCCATTTGATGCTGATCTTAATTTAATTAAGAACTTCGGTGCTCAAGGTATTATTTTATCTGGTAGCCCTGAGTCTACTACAGAAGCTGGTTCTCCACGTGCTCCTGAATGGGTATTTGAAGCAGGTGTTCCTGTTTTAGGTATTTGCTATGGTTTACAAACCATGACCGTTCAACTAGGTGGCAAGGTTCAAGGCTCTTCTAAGCGTGAGTATGGCCATGCAACTGTTGATATCAAAGCAAAGTGCCCATTATTCGATGGTCTAACAGATCATGAAGGTGAGACTAAGCTTGATGTTTGGATGTCTCATGGTGATAAGGTAACTGCAATTCCTGAAGGTTTCACTACCATCGGTAGCACTGAGACATGCCCATATGCAGCTATTTATAACGAATCAAAGAAATTCTTTGGTGTTCAGTTCCACCCTGAAGTGACTCATTCAAAACAAGGTGCTGAGATCTTAAAGCGCTTTGTTATTGATGTTTGTGGTCTTCATGGCTTATGGTCACCATCAGCAATTATTGAAGATGCTGTAAAGAGCATCCGTGAGCAAGTAGGCGATAAGAAAGTTTTATTAGGCCTATCTGGTGGCGTTGATTCATCTGTTACCGCTTTATTATTGCAAAAGGCAATCGGTAAACAGCTAACCTGCGTATTTGTAGATAATGGTTTACT
The DNA here is from genome assembly GCA_900316375.1 of uncultured Succinatimonas sp. Lineage (GTDB taxonomy): Bacteria > Pseudomonadota > Gammaproteobacteria > Enterobacterales > Succinivibrionaceae > Succinivibrio. Next base: position 5,286 of record ONCS01000155.1, read on the forward strand.
TCGTTTAAACGAAGGTGCTCAAGTTGAGCAGATGTTTAAGCCTCTAGATTTAAACTTTGTTTACGCTGATGCATCAGATAGATTCTTAAATGCTTTAAAGGGCATTTCTGATCCTGAGCTAAAGCGTAAGGCTATTGGTAAGACCTTTATTGACGTTTTTGCAGATGAAGCTCGCAAGTTAGATGGTGTAGAGTTCTTAGCTCAAGGTACTATCTATCCTGATGTTATTGAGTCAGCTGCAGCTAAATCAGGTAAAGCTCATGTAATTAAGTCTCACCACAATGTAGGTGGTCTACCTGAGGACTTAAAGTTCAAGTTAGTTGAGCCTTTACGTGAATTATTCAAAGACGAAGTAAGACGTATCGGTATTGCTTTAGGCTTACCTGAGTCAATGGTAATGCGTCACCCATTCCCAGGTCCTGGTCTTGGTGTGCGTGTTTTAGGCGAAGTTAAGAAAGAATACTTAGATCTTCTACGTCAAGCCGATGCTATCTTCATGGAAGAGCTAAACAAGTCTGGCTGGTATCAAAAGGTAAGTCAGGCCTTTACTGTATTCTTACCAGTGCGCGCAGTAGGCGTTATGGGCGATCACAGAAGCTATGATTACGTAGTATCTTTACGTGCTGTAAAGACCATCGATTTCATGACTGCTAAGTGGGCAGAGCTCCCATATGATTTACTAGGCCATATTTCAAACCGTATTATCAATGAGATCAACGGTATTTCTCGCGTAGTGTACGATATTTCTGGTAAACCACCAGCAACTATCGAGTGGGAATAATCTAGTTTAAATTAATTTTGAAACCGCAGTATGTCTTTGATGTTCTGCGGTTTCTTGTTTTTTAGCAAGCTAATTTTGTATTACATCTCAATTTTTATAGCCTTAGATTTTTCTTTTGGTGTGTATGTAAGATAATTTGAACAACCTAGCTTAGGAGTAAAAATGGATAAACAAATTACTGAACGAGACATCGAAATTGATGTTAAAGGCTTGAAAGTAAGGGGAACACTATGTTCACCACAATCAGATACAAAAACACCAATTGTCTTAATGCTTCATGGTTTTACTGGCAACAAAAATGAGTCTGTATCTAATGTAGCACCAGAAGGAAAATACAAGTTACTTGCTGATAAACTAGCCAAAAGAGGCATATCTTCACTTAGGATCAATATGCTTGGCTCTGGCAATAGTGATGGCAAGTTTGAAGATACCTCTGCTTATACATGGTATGACAGTGCAAGCGCTGCATTTGATTATATTTACAATAGCAATCAATTTGATAATTCTAAGATCTCGGTATTAGGTTTGTCTTTTGGTGGATTTGTAGCTTGTATGTTAGCAGGCAATAGAACGTCCAAGATCCATTCATTGTGCTTATGGAATCCAGCTGTAAACATGCTCAATGTGATGTCTACAATTACACTTGTCGACCAAATTCCAAATTTTAAAGAAACCGATACTGTTTATACTGTAAAAATGCCTAAATGGGATAACCAAGTCCTACTTAAAGGCAAGTTCTTTCAGTCAATAAGTGAAGTCTCTCCTCATGCAGAAATATCAAAATATCATGGAGATGTGCTTGTTCAAATTGGTCTGCAAGATAGTGTGGTCTGGCCTGAGCCTTTTATTGCACAAGGACTTCTAAATTATCATCAAGGAAAACACGAGTTGTGGACTGTTAATGGTGGTCATGGCTTTGAAAATCACAAAGATAACTTGTCATTACTTGATACCATTGATAAGACCGTAGAATTTTTTTCAAAAAATCTGTAAGCAAAAGATCACTTACTTCACAAAACAAGAACAATTGCCTCACATAAGTGGGGCAAAATAAGAATAAGTCTTTAAGACTTGTAAAATATAACTTATACTTAAAACAAATCCATCCACAGAAACACGAAATTTTACGAAAAGAAAGTAAAAAAATAATCGTGCAATTCTTCGATAGATAAGCCATCCA
>ONCS01000141.1 GCA_900316375.1 uncultured Succinatimonas sp.
AAAGATTTACCACTTCTCATTGAGAAGGTGGTGTTTACTATCGCCCATAACCTTAATTTAAAAATTGCTTAAGGTCTTGGGTATATTATGTTTTATTACTTATGCTACTTTTTAGAAGTTCTTTTTTATTTAAACTCTATATTTTAACTAAAATCTTAGCTTAAACTTCGTATTTTCTTAATTTAAATGATATCAGCTTAAAAATTTTGTAATAGGTGTATCCTTTTTCAACTTTTTTTCTAAAAACAAACCTTGAGATTTTATAGAAAAGCCTTTTTAAGCCATGAGGTATCAAAGGCATAACCTTAGGTGGTATCTCATCAAAGTTAGTAAAGATATAAGTAAATTTGTTTAATAACTGATACTTTTTAACAAAAGGATATTTATCTTTAAGTTTTTGATTAAGCTCAGCCATCACCTTTAAAGCACCAGCATTAAAGGAGCTACCGTCTCCATGCTGTCTGTAAAAGCTATAAGCTTCTTTTACTCTGACAATCTTTAAACCATGAGAGATGAAGTTTAGCCATAAATCATAATCTTCAAAACCTTTTCTAAAGGTCACAGCATCAAAGCCGCCTAATCTTATGAAATCTGCTTTTCTAAACAAGGAGGCACAGACACAGACATTATCTGATGCCATTCTAAACTTTGATGGTACCTTTGGTGTGCACAGTTGCATATCAAAAGGCTTTTCAAACTTGTAAAAAAAAGGAGTTGCTACATCACATCCTGTAGTTTCTATGGCATTAACTAAGCTTTCTACAAAGTTTGGAGAGATCAGATCATCACTGTCGATAAAGACGATGTATTCACCGTGAGAGAGATTGACTGCATTGTTTCTGGCAATGGCTACACCAGTATTTTCTTGATAGATGTACAGTACACGCTCATCTAATGCAGCAACTTTCTGAATTACTTCTTTTGTAGAATCTTTTGAGCCATCATCTATACAGATAACTTCAAGATCTCGATAAGTTTGGCTTAAGACTGAGAATAATGACTCTTGTATAAATTTTTCAGAGTTATAGCAAGGTACAATTACCGAAACTAATTTACACATGTACCTTAACTCCTGTATTCTCTTTGATTACTTCATCATTTGCAACAATATGCTCAGAATCATTATCAGATTTTGAAGCAACGTCTTTTACGGCATGATTATCACTTAAAATCTTGCTAACAAAAGTTGCAGTCCTAATCTTAAAGTTATTAGAATCAATTAAAGGCAAATAAGTTTCGTTAAATTTATTGGCCATGGTCTCAAGCTTATCGCGGTTATTTACAGCATAAGATACAGCTTCTACAAAGTCACCAGAGTTATTAACCTTAAAACCTGTCACATGATCTTCAATTAAGCCATATTGCCCGGTATTTTGAGCACACATGACAACTTTCTTAAAGGCTGCAGCCTCTGATACTGTAGTTGGGAATGGATCATCACGAGATAGACACACATATACATCACAGCTTTGAATATGCTTTAAAGTCCACTCATGATTTAACTCACCATAGACTTTAAGCTCAGGAATGCGATTAAACAAAAGCTTGTCAAAATTAACATGATCAGTATTCTTGCCAATAATTTCAAAGACACACTGAGACTTAATCTTCTCAGGTAATTCTTCAATATATTGAGCAAATAAATCCATGCCCTTTCTTATATATGACGATCCTACCGAGCAGAAAACTAACTTGTGCTTATCATGTAGCTGAATAGTAGGTTTAGTTGCGCTATTAAACTTTTCTAAATCCACACCATACAAAAATGAGTCTGTATCTAGGTCAATTAACTCTTTTAATGTTCTTTGTACATAGGAGCTAACCGACAACACCTTAGTAAAGTGCTTTAACTTGTTTAAATCATATGGACAATGACTTAAAAATTCAGAATTCTCATGTACCCAGCAAACAGTTTTTATCTCTTTTGGTATAAACTCTGAATAGCAACCATACATTGCAGTGTTAAACCACACTAAAGAGAATTTTTTAATAAATTCAATAATCGATGGTCTTTGAATTTGTAATTTTAAAAAGAAATGTTCATCAATGATTACTTTGACATTAAGCTCTTCAATCTTGTATCTAATAGGTCCATCAATTGGACACACTAAAGTTACGTTATAACCAAGTTCTTTTAAAGCCACAACTAACTGCACCATCACTACTGGCGCACCAGTGTTTGATAGCTCATGAGATACAATTAAAATATTCTTTTGAGAATTATTAATTTCAGGGTACTCAACATCAGCATTTACCACAGGATCATATTTAAATCTGTAGATCCCAGGCTGATGTCTATGAGTCATGTAATTGTAAAGAGGACTTTGATTTAACTTAATTAAATCAGGATGCTTTTGTAAATAAAGATCATTGTGGAAGTGTCTAGATGGAGAGCAACCTAAACGCCAACCGTATTTAATGTAGTGCTCAACTGGATCAATCTTACTAATATCACAAGCACAAGACTTACCATCCTTACATAAGAAGTGCTTTCGATAAAAAGATCTATCAAAAAGACTACTGATAAAGGTGATGGTATATTCTTTAGAAAAATACTTGGACTCTTGCTTATGTTTAGACAAAAGCAAGCCCAATCTGATTAAACAGATCTCTCCAAGCCTAAAGAGGTTTAACTTCATATTTATCTTGTTTTGATGTACTTATAGTAAGTACAGTTTCACAGCTACTGTATGTTTTTATAATTGACTAAAATTTTCTGCTATATATAGGTATTCTCAAGATCTTTACTAAAAATTTTCCCTTTTTAGTAACTCTTACTGAATAGATGTATTTATGAAAAAACTTTAGCCATGACTTTTTCAAATAAAAATACTCTTTCTGCATTGAGGATAGTTCACAATCCTCAATGGCCATACCTTGAGTATAGGTAATAAATCCTAGATATCTTTCTATAATATGTGCAAATTGTGACTTAACATGGGTTTCATCAGGAATTTCAAAATCTTTTTGTGAGAGCTTTAACGCTTGAATCATTTTAAGCACACTTGCTCTGACTACAAAGACTGAGCCTGCCACAAACTCATAATCAATTGCTTTTAAATTATTCTTTTGTGCAAGAGCTATTACATCCTCACGAGTTTTAGTTGCAAGATCATCATCTTTACTAAAAATCGCAGGGATTGCTCCATGCATACCGATAGTGTTATCAGACTCCAATCGTGCAATAACTTTATCAAATCTATCTTGAGATTTAATAAAAGATAACATGGTATTACGCCAGCCAGTGCCTGAAAACCATTCATTGTTGAGATCAGTTTTAACATCACGCTTAGTGTGAAGTTTTACCACATAGCTGTAATCATCAAGATTTACGCTATTGATTACTTCAACAAAAGGCCCAATGTCATAACCTAAATTGTCTAAAACTTTTACTTGTACATTGTCAAATGACTTTTTAACATCATCTATGACTTCTGTTAGATCCTCTACCATAGTAACTACCAACCTAAAGTCATATCCTTTAATATTTTTAAGGTACTCTTTAAGCTCTGGATAAAGCTCTTTATAGTAGATATGTAGGTGTACGAGTATTGGTTTCATGTTTTGATTTTTATTATAGTTAGCAACTATCTATAATATCAGAAAGTCGCCATATATCCTAGATATTATAATAATTACTATCCTTTTCTGTGACCATCGACATCAACTACACTAAAAATTGGTAAAAATCCGAAGAGATAATAGTTAGTAACTAAGCCTTGCTTTTTAATCTTAATAAAGTTAATTTTGCCAAATAACTTTACCCATGACTTCTTATTACAAATTACCTTTGAAAATGGATATTCCTTTGATTCATGGTAATAGTATGGGAACTGACGCTGTGCAAAATTACGACACATAGCAGCTGCAAAGTCCATCTTATCTTGTTGTAGTTTAGAGGTGTTATTCTCGTGAAAACGATACTTAACTAATGGCTCTTTGAAGTTATAGAATAAGGTGTACTCCATGAGGTGAAGACAAATCATGTAATCTTCAGCTGGGCTATACTGCTCTTCGTATCTAATGTTGTGTTCTGTCAGTAATGATCTTCTTACCATCATACCGGTATGACAGATAAAGTTATCAAAAGCCATGGCACGCTTAATATCAGAGTCATGCTCTGGGAAAGAGATATATTTATCTGTACCCATTAGGTTGTATGAAGAACTTACCACACCGTATTCTTTGTGTTTATCTAAGAACTCTACTTCCTTTTCAAGACGTGTTGGTAATGACTCATCATCATGATCCATGATGGCTACATACTCACCTTGTGCTAAATCTAATAGCTTGTTACGTACTTTAGAGATACCTTGGTTTTCAGTATTAACTTGATATTTAATTCTCTTGTCATTAAATGACTTAATCACATCTTCGCGTGTGTCGGTTGGACAGTCATCAATGATCACTAATTCAAAGTCTTTAAAGGTCTGATTTAAAACACTGCCAATCGCATTTTTTAAATAATCTTCATTGGTCTTATAGACAGGAATTAAAACTGATACTTTTGGCATTGTTTTCTCCAAGAAAAAGTTATTTTTTTCTCTACTAAATCAACTATATTACGAATTTAAATCGCTTTGAATTCTCTAAAATTTGACCTACGCAAGCTTACTTATTGTTATTTGTACAAACCAAGCTCATCACATCACGATAAACTCGTGTTGGTTTTAACTCAAATAGATCTCTATAACCATACTTAGCCATTGCAGTAAAGATAGCTTGACCATGACAAATAAGCTTTTGCTCAGTCATCATCTTAAAGGTAGTCTGATAAGCTTCGTATACCTTATCGACAATATCTTTATTGATTACAAACATAGGATCTAAGATCTCAATAGGTTTAGTACATGCAGCTATATCGAAGTAAGATACTTCTTTAAAGCCTTTATCTAAATCTTTCCAATCAGAGTTAATTGCACACTTTAATTTATCTGTCTCTACATCAATAGTGCCATTAAATGACTTCCAGAATTTGTAGTACACAGGATTACAAGTACCGGCATCAATCCAGAAGAAATACTTTGAATTGTATTGATTATGATCTTTGGCCCATTTAATAAGATCAATCTTAGTGTGGAAGATTAAGATGTACTTTAATAATTTCTCAGGATCAGCATTTGTAAGCAATGGCGTAAAGATATTCTCTTCTTTTACCTTTTGTGCCATTGCCTTTAGATAACCCAAGTACTCATCATACTTATCAAAATGAGGTAACTCATTTAGCTCTAACACTCTCTTTTGACAAGTAATACCCTCACTATCTAATACATCAGAGGTTTCTTTGTCACACCAAACTACCATCTTAGGATAGTTCTTACATAGAGCAATTAGTGAATCTAAGTAGTATGAATAGTTAGACTTAGACTCAATGTGGTTGCTAAAGCTTTCCTTCTTTAGATTAAAGCACATGGTACAGAAAGTAATATCATCATGTACTACATTAGGCTTTATAAAGTAAGGAAACTCCCCTTTAATATGCGCACAATATGAGTCTTTACGATACTTTTTAAAATAAGTAAGCTTATGCACACAGCTATCTTTACAGATCTTATTCCAAGTATCGTTGTTAAACTTATCTTTAATAACTAGCGCTAACTCATGAGGCAAAGTATCAGATACTAACTTACAGTTGTATTTTGCAAACTCTTCATGACTTATTAAAGTGTTAAATAAGATCTGGAATACAAAATACTGTGGAAAGGATGACTCTTGTTTCCAATAGTCAAACATCATTTCACGAAGTGCTACGATAATTGGATGATTTGGCTTTGACTCTAAAATAGAGCTTAAGAAACGTACTCTATTATTAGGATTGAAGTTAAAGTAAATGTAATTACTCTTTTCAAACTTCTTCTTTGTCTCTTCATCTAAGGAAGAGTCACGCTGGTATGAAAAGAAATCTTGACCATACAAGTCTTGATCAAGCTCTCTTGTCATCAAGACTGTAGCATCTAACCACACACCACCATAAATTGATAAAAGAGCCAATCTCAATAGATCAGCATAATGAGCAATCTTAAAATTTTGACCAGTGGTTAGCTTTTCTTGAATATAGTTTGGGAATTTTAAATAGTTGCCAATAGTATCGTCAGTTAAGATGATATGAATATAATCACCTTTAAACTTTTTAACTGACTCAATACACTTTTGAACAATTACAGGGGCTGTTTCAACACCAGTTCCCCAATACTGCCAAATAATGTTTTTACCAATGAGTTCTCTGTTTGAAGGAGTATCAACAAATAAAGAAGTGTTATCAAAAGCATGATTGTTATAGTTATCGACCACACTTTGATAATGCATTTCAATAAAAGGCTTTACATAAGTTTCATCTAAATGCTTAGCAATTTCTTGTTGTAGCGGTACATCAATATAATTTGCTTTTAAATGATGTCTGACACTTTTAATAGGTACGTACTTAATAAGTCGCTTCAGCATTTATTTTCCTAGAAATCTTACGTAAGTTTTAAGGCTTAAACTTAATTACAAATTTAAGCCTTTTCTACTATCTGCTATCAGCTTATAGCTATCAGCCAATACAGAGATAAGCACTAAGCTTTTTCTTGCTCAGCTTTTTCTTGCTCAGCTTTATCTTGCTCTCTTTTAACAGCTTCGATAGTCTCGCCTTCATCAGCCTCATCTTCATCCTTTTTCTTAACGAACTGAGACTTATATAAAGCTGCATAAGCACCATTTAGAGCTAATAACTCTTGATGATTACCCTTTTCAACGATTTGACCATCATTTACAACTAAGATCTCATCAGCATCCATTACTGTTGATAATCTATGAGCAATCACAATGGTAGTACGACCTGCCATTAGTTTATCAAGTGCAGCTTGTACAACTTTCTCAGAGCGGTTATCTAAAGCTGAGGTTGCCTCATCTAGAATTGCAATAGGTGCGTTTTTAAGAATAGCACGAGCAATTGCCACACGTTGCTTTTGACCACCTGATAGTAAAATACCACGCTCACCAATTACGGTTTCCAAGCCATCAGGTAAGTTTTCTACAAACTCATCTAGGAAAGCTTCTTTAACTGCTTTCTTAATCTCTTCTTCGGTAGCATTTTCTTTACCGTAAAGTAGATTCTCTCTAATAGTTCCCTCAAATAGGAAGTTATCCTGGAATACCATAGAGATTTGGCTACGAAGTGATGATATGGTGTAATCATTGATATTAGTACCATCAATGTCAATTTCACCAGCATCTAACTCATATAAGCGAGGAATTAGGGCGCAAACAGTTGACTTACCACCACCAGAGTTACCTACTAAAGCAATCTTCTTACCACGAGGGATCTCTAAATTTACGTTATTTAGAACAAAGCGCTCACCATCATATGAGAACTTAACATTCTTAAACTCAATCTTATCTTTAAAGCCATCTAAGGTCTTTTTACCCTCGCCATCATTAGCTTCATATGAATCAAGTTCTAAAACTTCTTTTACACGATCTAAAGCTAATAATGAGTTTTGTACAGCAATGTAGTTATTACCGATACTCTTAATTGGAGTATATAGCATGATAAGAGCTGCTAGGAAAGCTACAAATGAACCTGGGGTAATAGTACCTATTTCAATTAAATGTAAGCCAAAGTATAAAACACCAGCTACACCGCAAGCGGTTACTAAGTGCATGAGAGGTGCTAACCAGTTAGTATCACGGGTGATCTTCATACCTAAGATGAATAAGTCGTAGTAGTTCTTACTGTATTTCTCAAAAATACTATTTTGAAGATTAAATGACTTAATGATCTTAATACCGCCAATGGTTTCCATGTAGGCTGTACCCATCTTAGCTGACTTACCTAAGGTTCTTAGGGTAATTTGCTTAATTCTCTTACGAACAATCTTCATAGGAAGGACTAGCAATAATAAAACGCCCATAGCGATAAATGATAGTTCCCAAGAGTTATAAAGAAGTACACCTAAAAGAGCAACTGAAGAGAAGAACTTTTGTAAGAATAACTTGATATTAGCAATCAAACCACCAGTTGCAGCATCAGCATCTCCTGAAAAGCGCATACCAAAGCCACCGGAGGTGTTCTTATCAAACATAGCAGATTCACAGAACAACATCTTCTTGTAAAGTGTAAGTTTCATATCCATTGAAACTTTAGCACCTACGTATGCATTTACAAGATTTGCAGTATAGATAAAGATACCTTGTAATAAGGTAAATCCAATAATATAAAAAGGAACCTTGTGAGCAAATTCTACGTTTTGCTCAACCATTACTTGATCCATAAATGGTTTTAAGAAAGATGCCACAACCGCATCTAAAGCGCCTACAGGAATGGTTAGTAGGACACCTAGAATTCCCCACCAAGCATATGGCTTTAGGAATCTCCAAAAGGTTTTATAGCCACGAATGAAACTAGTATTAACTTTTTCATCCACATGATCTAATTTAATTATGTTGTACTTCTTAGTCATAAAAGTCCAAAAGGTTACTAACAAAAACGGTCCTATTATAACAAATTAAGCATTGTAATTTAGTATCAATTTCATCATATTATACATAACATAACTCTTTGTCTAAGAAAGCAAAAAATTTAATCAAAGGTCTTTTCTTGATATAATAGAGGTCCAAGTTAAAAAACTGAAACTTATTTAAACACTAAGTTCACACCAATAATTTCTTTTAATGTGGTATTAGATGCTGACAAAGGTAATTCAATCTTCATTTATCGCACTCTCTTTCATTGTTCCTATAGTTGGCAATCTAACTATCAATAATGAAACTGTATTCAAAGAAGAAAATAGAACTGCCTTTGCATATCCTAAAAGTTTAAAAAACATTGATTGGGATTTATTACAAAAAGCATTAAACGATAGACTTTTCCTCCGTCAAGAAGTACAGGTTAACACTTCAAAGTTATTAGACTCTACCTTATCCCAGCACTCTGATTTTGATCCTAGTAGTGCCTTTGCGATGAAAGGTACTCAATATGGTTGGTATTTTGCTGGCGACATCCATGATAAAGTTTACTCAAAGCACACCAAAAAGCTTAATCTTCAAGCTCCTCACTTTGAAAAGCACTTATCCTTACTTTTAAGATTAAGTACCATTACTCCTAAAACCTATCTTTTAGTAGGCCCTGATAAGGCTGGTGTTTACAGTGAGCTCATGAATCCTTTAATTGGGCATCCTGGCAAATATCGCGACTTTGATAATTTAAAGAAAAAATTTGAAGAAAATAACATCAAAGTTATTGATAACCTTGATGTCATTAAAGCTCACAAGGATTTAAATTACAAAACTTCCCTTTACTTTGCTAATGACACCCATTGGAATTTAAAAGCAGGCTACCATGCCTTTAACAACACCTTAAAGACTATTCTAGGTAATGACTTTGAACCTATTGAATACAGCTTTAAGTGGTCAAAATCACTAATTGGCGATTTAAATCAAAACACCGAGATTGGAAATAAGAAAGAAATTCTTGATAAGGCTACCCCTATCAACACAACTACAGCTGAGTGTACCGCTCGTGATATCGAGAATAATCAAGAAAAGACTGCTTTAAGATCTTTTGGCACCGAAACACCAATTGTTTGCGCTGATGACTTTGTAAGCTGCAACTTCCAATACACTAAAAACAGCCTATATAAAAGCAAACTTAAAGTTGCTCTAATCTCAGACTCATTTGGCCATAACTTTAGACCATATTTCTTTGATTACTTCAATGAGACTTTATGGTGTAACGCCTATGATGATCATGACAAGATCATCAAATACGTTACTGAGTTTAAACCGGATGTAATTCTCTATCTAAGAGCAGAAAGAAGTCTTTAAAGCATCTCCTCAATAGGCTTTAAATCAAGCTTAAACTTATCATAATCCTTTGGCAACTGTGGAATAGACGCATCAATTTTTAAGACAATATCCGGCACAAAGTTACGCGCACCTGTAGTTGGGTTATACACCTCTAAAATCTCATATAACTTTGGATATAAAATCTTCTCACCTTCAATGGTGATATCTTCAGATTTATCTAAAGTTGTCACAAAGTTTTTACCAAGTAAAGATTTATCTTCAGCCTTAATTAAAGGATCTTTACTCATCTCTGTATAGTAGTTAACAGATGAATCAGGATTTCTTTCATGATATTTAGGAGCCTCAGGTGCACCTACTTTAAATACCACATCTCCTAAATACATAGCACGACATAGCTCAATTGCCTGACTAAATAACTTTTTGGTATTTAAATTTGGATGATAATTAAAAAAGTTTAACAAATCTCCAACATTGTTAAGTCCACGACTTTTAATATCATACAAAATTGAAAAGGCTTTAGTCTTATCAAGAGCTACACCGTCACCATTCATAGTCATAATGGCATATAAAATACCACCTGTAGAATCTCCACACTCATAGGCTTGTTTAAAGATATCAGCGGCTGCATAAATAATCTTTTTAGACTTAATATTTTGCGATAACGCCATTACACCTACTGCAGTAAGTGCTGGACCATAGTCACGCTTTGCTGCAATTCTCAAAAGCTTCATGCCCTTGTGGTAAGCAGTATTGCCACCTTGTCTAAATCTAATGAGTGCTAGTGAGTAACTTGCTACAGGATCACCTTTTTCTGAGGCATCTTCATATAACTGCAAAGCTCGTGAGATATTACGGTTAATTCCATAGCCATAGAAATATAAAGTAGCAAGACGGGTAATTGCTTCAATCTCCCCTTGAGCCTTAGCACTTTCCCAAGACTTTTTAGCACTTCTTGGTGAGATATCATGCTCTGTGCCTAAAAACTCAATATCGCCTCTAAACATTAAGGACATTGAAGAGCCTAAAGCTGCCGCTTCATTAACCATACGCACATAATCACGGTTATTCGTGCAGTACATGACAGCATCTTCATAAATCTTAAGTTTTAAGGCGTTTAGTGAATCTTCATCTAAATCTTTATGCTCTTTTAAGTATTCATCAAAGTAATATAGTGCAGAGCCCGCGCCTTGAGCATTACCATAGCCAAGTAAAGCCAAATCTCCCATGATTTCATAACATGCTGTAGAATCAGGATCTTCATCTGCTGCCTTACGACAATAATCTAGAGCTTTAAAAAAGTTACCAGATTTAGCTGCAATCCAAGCTAAAAATGGATAAGCTTCTACTGCGTTATTTTTTAAAGATTGCATGAAGAAAGTTTGAGCCTTGTGGAAGTTACCATCTTGCATGGATTTAACAGCTGCTACCACATAGGTTTGACGATTAGAGTCAATATATTGTTTAGCACCATAGCCTAAAAGACCAGAGCCTACAGCAAAAAGAGTACACAAAACACCAATGAGAATAGGTATCTTATGCATTGATACATACTCACCAAATCTGCTTTGTTTTTTCTTCTGGTAGTTATTTTTCATAGACAAACTTTTTCTATAGATGGTCTTTTTAAATTACTTTGTAAACCTAATTTTGATGATCTTATCTTTGTTAACTAAAACTTAAGCATTAAGTACAAGCTAAAAGTACAAAGCTAAAACTATTATCTTACCTTATCTTACCTT
>ONCS01000040.1 GCA_900316375.1 uncultured Succinatimonas sp.
AAGCTCTTTAACATGAGATAAAGAGTTATTGCCCTCTTGAGTTTTTGATACTAAAAACTGATGATGAGCAGAGGCTGCTACCTGTGGCAGATGAGTTACGGTAATTACCTGGACATCATTACCTAATTGACGTAACAGAGCTCCAACAGCTGAAGCGGTACGACCAGAAATACCAGTATCCACCTCATCAAAGATTAAGGTTTGGGTATCTTTAGCAGTGCTAGTTAGAACTTCAATTGCCAAAGCTAAACGTGAGAGCTCACCACCTGAGGCTACAGCACCTAAATCTTTTGGAGTTTCACCTAAGTTTGCGGTAAATAAAAACTCGATGTTATCACGTCCGCCTTTACGTGGACGAATGGTCTCGTCACGCTCTACTTTAACTTCAAAGATACCGTCAGGCATAGCTAGTGTTCTAATCTTTTCTGTGACATCTTGAGACATCTTTTTTGAAGCATCAAGACGCTTTCCACTTAGAACCTTGGCCTTTTCTTCATAATCATCACGCAGTTTTTTAACTTCAACGGTTAAATTAGCAATCTTCTCTTTTAAAGATAAGAAATGCTCTAAATCTTTTTCAAGCTTGTCTTTAATCTTGTAGATCTCATTTGGCTGCACGTTAAAGCGACGGGCTAGCTCATGGCATTTAGAAAGCTTTTCTGACATCTCTTCAACTAAGGTTGGATCAGTATTTAAACTTAAGCTATCTAATTTTTCACGAGCATTATCTAGGTATTCAGCAGCCTTGGAAAAATCTTCAATAATTGGGTTGATGCTGTCTTTGGCAAAGATAGCGACCTTTGCTAGATCGTTAATGCGTGATGAGAGGATATCAATAATATTGTGCTCATCATTTTCAAGGCAAGCTTGAGCAAGCGCTATCGCATCGGTAGCCTGTGCTTGGTTTTGAAGCGCATCGTAGTCTTTACTTATTTGCTCGTAGTCACCTTCTTTTAAGCCAAGCTTTTCAAGTAAATCTAGCTCATAGCGTAAGGTTTTGTACTCACTTGCACCTTTTTGCTGCTCATCGGCTAGCTCTTGTAATAAATTACGGCTGTGATTGTACTTAGCAAAGGCAGTATCAACTGCTTCAACTTCACCTTGTAACTTACCAAAGCTATCTAATAAATGCAGCTGATTGTTCTTGTCGATAAGTTTTATACTTGCATGCTGTCCGTGAATGGCAACAAGATTGGTGGTTAATTCTTTTAAAACTGCGAGGGTGCAAGGCACATCATTGATGTAAGCTTTGGACTTGCCATCTTTAGTGATAACACGACGGAGCATTAAACTTTGCTCTTCATTTAAAAGATCATGTTCTTTTAAATAGGCAATTACCGTCTCGTTATCAGATATTGAAAACTCAGCACAAAGTTCTGCCTTATCACAACCAGTGCGCACCATCATCGCATCAGCACGCGCGCCTAATAATAATGATAAAGCATCGACGGTAAGTGACTTACCAGCACCAGTTTCACCTGTAATACAAGTCATGCCAGGAGAAAACTCTAAAGTGTTTTTCTCGCTTAAAGCAAAATCTTTAACTAAAAGCTGTTCTAGCATACCCTCTCCTAAACTAAACTTTGTGCCCAACCAAGCTTTTGACGTAATAGACTGTAATAGTCATAGCCTTCAGGGTGGATCAAAGTAAGTGGAATATGGTGCTGTCTAATTAAAACTGAGGTCTTAGTATCAGCACGCATGGTCACCTGACCGTCGCAGTTAATCGCAATTAACTCTGCCATATCAGCAGGACAGTCAAAGTCAATTTTAACTTCTAATTTTCCAGGAATAATAATTGGTGAGCAGTTTAGAGACTGTGGGAACATTGGCACTAAGGAGAGCACATCCAAATTTGGCTCAATGATAGGACCACCTGCTGATAATGAATAAGCAGTAGAGCCAGTTGGAGTATTTACAATAATACCGTCCCCTCTTAAGGTGTACATGTAGGCACCATCAATACTTACTCTAAAGGTCATCATGTGGGCCATGGTACCAGAGTGGATAACCGTCTCATTAGTAGCAAGTGACTGACCTATAAGCTCACCTACTCCATCTTCAGAGTCGCGGAAGACTCTCACATCAATCATGGTACGGTTCTCTAGGGTGTATTTACCCTCAACTACCTTTTTTAAACTCTCATCTAAATTATCAGGATTTACATCTGTAAGTAATCCTAAGTGTCCACGGTTAATACCTAGTACTGGAACCTTTAAATCAACTAAGGTACGGGCAGCACCTAATACAGAGCCATCACCGCCTACCACAATGATTAAATCCAAATCACGCATTTGGCTACGAGTTAGACTTTTAATTTCAGGAATATTAAAGCCAACTGAGGTATTAGCTTCTAAAAAGACCTCAACACCTAAGTCTTCAAGTTTTTTAGCGATCTCGCGAATAGCACCTGAAACTGGGCGTTTATAGACCTTTGATACGATAACTGCAGATTTAATTTGTTTTTGCTGTAGAGTTGATTCTGACACGATAACATCCTTGGGATTTTTCTTCTATTTTACCGTGCCATAGTCTTAATTTCAAAAAAGAAAGCACATTTGTTGAAATGAATTAGAGTATTTGTTGGCCTTTGCGCCAAAGTTTAGGTAAAACATCAAACTTCAATTTAAATTTTTAAACATAAACTAACATTTTACTTTTATTTAGTATCAGTAATTTTTAACTGAACTTTTTTGACCTTTTTAACTGTACTGCAATTACTTTTTGCACGATTTGACAAAATGAGTTTACACAAAATACAATTATTTAGTTTTATTTGATTATCAAGTAGTTAATTAAAATTAAACTAATAATTCATGTACATTTTTATATCAATTTAGTACACTTTATTATTTTTACCTTTTTCTTTGTTCATCAAAAAAGTGGCTTTTTGGGCTAGTTCAAAATCATAAATCTTTCCTAATTTTGCCAAAAGTTTTTAAGATAATTATCACATTTTTACAAAAGTTAATATGCAAAAATCTTTCTAGATAAACTTAGGAGAAAATCATTATGCCAGGAATTGTAAAATCCTTAGATAACAAGCTCATCCGTGAATTTGCCGGTAATACCACCATTATTGAGCCTTGGGGTGAGAACTCTTTTCGTGTGCGCTCAGTGATGATGGGCTACTCACTAGAGCCAGCTTTTGCATTAACTGAAGTCATCCCTAATTTAAAAGCTGAGATTAAAACCTGGATTGAAAAGCAGTATGTAGTTTCAAATATGCCAGGTGAGCGTTTAATTGAAGCTCAATGTGGCTCAATTACTAATGGCAAATTAACAGCTACTCTACAAGCTAATGGTAAGCTCGTTTTTACTAATCAAGATGGTAAGGTAATTTTAGAAGAGTATGCGCGTAACCGCTTAGATGGTAACTCTAAAGATTTATCCGCACTAGAAATTGAAGGTCGTGAGTTTAAACCTTTATTAGGTGGTGATTATCAAATTACAGCTCGTTTTGAACCAAATGAGAATGAGCGTATTTACGGTATGGGACAATACCAACATCCATACTTAAACTTAAAAGGCTGCACCTTAGAGCTTGCGCAAAGAAACTCACAAGCATCTGTTCCTTTTATGATCTCCTCAAATGGCTATGGCTTTTTGTGGAATAACCCAGCAGTAGGTAAGGTAAACTTTGCTAAAAACTTAACTGAGTGGACAGCACTATCTTCTAAAAAGTTAGACTACTGGATCACCTGCGATGACAGTATTTCTAAAATTGAAGAGCAATATGCAAAGGTCACCGGAACTGTACCGATGATGCCAGAGTACGCCATGGGCTTTTGGCAATGTAAACTGCGCTATCAAACACAAGAGCAAGTCCTTGAAGTTGCCCGTGAGTACAAAAAGCGTGGACTGCCATTAAATGTCATCGTTGTTGATTTCTTCCATTGGGTACATCAAGGTGATTGGTCCTTTGATAAGACTTATTTTCCAGATCCTAAGGCGATGGTGGATGAACTTAAATCCATGGGTATTGAGCTCATGGTCTCCATCTGGCCAACTGTTGAAAGAGAGTCTGTAAATTACCAATATTTAAATGAGCACGGCTTCCTCACCCGTACTGAGCGCGGTATGCAATACAATATGGACTTTCTAGTTCCAACCATTCCTTTTGATGCCACCAATCCTAGTGCGCAAAAGGCAGTCTTTGAGATAGTTAAAAAGAACTATTGTGATTTAGGCATTAAGCTATTTTGGTTAGATGTAGCAGAGCCTGAGATGACCGTATATGACTTTGATAATATTCGCTATCACGCAGGTACTAATCTTCAAGTTGGTAATAGCTACCCTGTAGGCTATGCTAAGACCTTCTGTGATGGCCTTAAATCAATTGGTGTTGATAAGCCAATTTCTCTACTGCGCTGTGCCTGGGCGGGCTCTCAAAAGTATGGTGCTCTAGTGTGGTCAGGTGATATTGCAGCCTCCTTTGATGCTATGAAAAATCAAATTAAAGCAGGTCTTAATATGGGCCTTGCCGGTATTCCTTGGTGGACTACTGACACAGGTGGTTTCCACGGAGGTGATCCTAAAGATGAGGATTATCGAGAGGTCTTTGCCCGTTGGTTTGAGTGGTCAACTTTCTGCCCTGTGATGCGTGTCCATGGAGATAGAATTCCACGTCAGGAAATGGTTGGTACTACAGGCGGTGCGATGTGCTGCTCTGGTGGTCCTAATGAGGTGTACTCATATGGTGAGAAAGTCTATGAGATCTGCAAAAAGTATATGGCACTTAGAGTCAAGCTCAAGCCTTATATAAAAGAGATCATGAAAGAGGCTCATATTAAGGGCACACCTGTCATCAGACCATTATTCTATGACTTTGAAAGTGATGAAAAGACTTTCGAGGTTGAAGATTG
>ONCS01000120.1 GCA_900316375.1 uncultured Succinatimonas sp.
TATAAATTTCTAGCTTGGCCATTTGATGCAAATAAACGACGGTCAGGAGACATATCAGCGTTTAATACGACTAAGCCTTTTTCTAGAGCGATATAACGAATTAACTGTAGGAAGAATGATTTACCGGCACCAAAGTCACCGATGATAATTCTAAAAGCGCTACCGCCTTCTTTAATGTTCTCTAAATCTTCAATTAGAGCTTTTACTTCATTAACTCTGCCTACTTGAATATATTCAAGACCTACACGTGGGGTGACACCGGCACGTAGGGATTGAATAATTGCAGCTCTCTCACGAGGTCTTATGCTAGCCATCAATAGCTCCTAAATTTTTGCAAACTGAATATTATATACCATGTTTTTGAGCCTGTTGAGCCATTTTGCGCACTGATGTGGCAAGTTTTTTGAACAATTTTGTGCTTTACCTTTGAAAAGTTGGGATTTATGACCTATCTTTGAAATAGACACTATCTTCATTCTTTGTGAAATAAGATTTAACTTGTGCTTTAAAGCTAAATTTTTAAGCTGTCTTTATGGGCTTTAAATGGCTTTTAAGCTTGGGTAAATCTTGATAATAACAATAAACAAAAAAAACAAACGAAGGAAATTATGCAGAACATTCATATTTTAGAAGAGCTCAATATGGCTCTAATCAATTTGCAAAATGACAAAGACAAAAATAGTAGGCAAGCGATTGTTAATCTGCTCTCTCGTGTCTATGTTAAAGATCTTCCTTTGTTTTTAGTTGAAGGTGTGATGCCTGGGCTTTATGACTTAAACACCATGATTAAGTTTCATCAGCCCCACAATTTAATTACCTTAAAAGAGTACTTAAATTGTGAAGATGTCAAAGGCAATGATACTTTAGATATCAACGCGCAAAAGCCACTTTTAAACTTCACCTTAGATAAAGAGGAATTAGACTTTATCCAAAAAGGGGAGAGTAAATCCACAATTAGCGCCCTTCATCAAGGCGTGGTGTCGATGCAGGTAGATGCAATTGTCAACGCTGCTAATTCCACACTTTTAGGCGGGGGCGGTGTGGATGGTGCCATCCATATGGCAGCAGGACCTAAGCTTTTAGAAGAGTGTAAGTCTCTAGGTGGCTGTGAAACAGGAGATGCGAAGGTCACCAGTGCCTATGATCTTGAGTATGTAAGCTACATTATCCATACCGTAGGTCCTATTTATCACGGCAGTGCTGATGATCCAAAGCTTTTAGCCTCATGTTACAGAAGAGCACTTGAAGAGGCCCTTGATTTAGAGCTGTACTCAATTGCTTTTCCTTGTATCTCAGCAGGTGTCTATGGTTATCCTCTAAAAGAGGCCTCAACGATTGCTTTAACTACGGTTAATGACTTTTTAAAAGCACATAGCGATATTTTAATGAATGTGTACATGTGCTGCTTTAATGAAAAAGAGTACGCAATGTATCAGAGCTTAAAAGATGAGCTCAAGCTTGAGTTCTATTAAGATTTAAATTTCATAGTTTCTTTCATTTAATACAGCAAGGGGACAAAATCTTTGCTGTATTTTTTTTTGAATTTTCTTTATTGATAACTATTCTTAATTGATTAATTTACAAGGACTAAATTTTTCCTTCACACTGCCTTTACAATTCTTTACAAATCTTGATACGTATCACAAAAATGAAGTGTGTATCATGCACTCAACAAATTTAAACAATCATCTAAAAAACTTTTGGAGTTATTTGTGGGTATCAAAATGAAAGCTTTTAAATTCTTAAGCGCCTTAACTTTTATGGCAGCCTCAACGGTCGCTCACGCTAAAACTAGCATTACAGTTTGGGAAGATCTTGGTAATGGAGCATCTTTAAATAGTGCCATTGCTGAGTTTAAGAAATTACATAATGACGTTGATATTACAGTAAAAGAAGTCCCTCAGGAGTTGCAGTTAGGTAAGTTTAAGTTCGCCTTTGACAGAATGCGCTCTACCCCTGATATCTTCTTACTCCGTGGTGAGCGTGTTGCCTATGCTGCAAGAAATAAGCTCATCTCTAAAATTAACTTCATGGAGCAGGATCAAGAGCGCTATTCAACACTCGCAACACGTGAGGCCAATGT
The DNA here is from genome assembly GCA_900316375.1 of uncultured Succinatimonas sp. Lineage (GTDB taxonomy): Bacteria > Pseudomonadota > Gammaproteobacteria > Enterobacterales > Succinivibrionaceae > Succinivibrio. The sequence continues at coordinate 2,084 of ONCS01000120.1, forward strand.
TGATGGTAAGTTTTACGCTGTTCCACGTTCAATTGAAACATTACTCGTTTTCTACAACAAAGATTTAATGCCATATCCTTTTGAAACCTTAAGTCAGTATGAGCAATATAACCGTGAGGTAAAATCTAAAGGTTTGTATGGGCTTTTAGGTAAGTTTGATGATTTTGAGGTGGCTTATTCTGTATTAGGTGCTCACAATGGCTATATCTTCAAAAGTAACTTTGGCGCGGTCGATCCTAAAAACATTGGCTTAAACAAAGATAATGTAGTAAGCAATGCAAGACTTTTATCAGAGTATGTTAAAGACTATGTACCACGTAAGCTATTAACCTCAGTTGGCACTAAACTCCTTGATAAGCTGTTTATTGAGGGGAAAACTGCAGCTGTGATTAACACCTCATCAGCCTTATCGCGCTATGCTAAAGCCGGCATCAACTATGGTGTTGCACCGCTTCCTAAGATCAATGAAGGGTATAATATGACACCTTTCTATGACGTCAGAAGCTATGTAATTGCAAAGAACTCTCCAAATAAAGACTTATGTAAAGAGTTCTTAGAGCTTGTTAATGAGCCAAACTTTGCCTATGACCGCTATATGGTGACCGCGCAGTTACCACCACTTCATGAGGTCACTAACAATCCAGTGGTCATGAATGATGATTACGCTAATGCCTTGTTTAAGCAATTACAGACAGCTAAGCAAATTCCTATGATCTCAAAGATGAATGATGTTTGGACTCCAATGAGTATGGCTTTATCAAACATTATGGAAAAAGGACGTGATCCTAAAAACGAATTAGATAATGCGGTAGCTAACATTATGTAGATCATTATGTAATAGGAACATTCTCATAATTAACCTTCAGTTCACAATCCACACATGTTTGCAGCTAACTTTGATTGAAGATTATTTCAACAAGGTAAGCTGCTTTTTTTTCTTTTCACTAGGGCAAAGTGAAAATGTAAGTTTTGGGCAATCTCAAAATGCTCTTTTTTGTGAAAATAAATCTTTTAAAGTAGATTGAGCCTACAGAAAAAGCTAACTTTTTTTAGCTATAATTTTTTAAATTTCATGCCGTCTAATTGGAGCTAAAATTAAGAGAGGATCACATGCTAAAAGTTAAAGAATTGCTTCCTGTATTTCCAGAAGAGACCATCCAAAAACGTATTAGTGAGCTAGGTGAGCAAATTGCTCGAGACTATCAAGGAGAGGAAGTGATCTGCGTGTGTGTGCTTAAAGGAGCCGTGTTCTTCTTTACCGATATTGTGCGCGCCATTGGTCGTCACTTAGATGGTATTACTATCGATTTTCTTCGTGCCTCAAGTTATGGTAGTGGTACTAGCTCATCTTGTGTTGTTAATATCTCCAAAGATGTTGATACAGATATTAAAGGCAAGAATGTCCTCTTTATTGAAGATGTGATTGACTCAGGTCTTACCATGAGTAAAGTTATGGGCATGTTTAAAGAGCGTGGTGCTAAGTCAGTAAAACTCTGTGCCTGTGTAGATAAAAAAGAGCGTCGTGAGGTCGATATCCACATTGATTACTCAGCTTTTACAGTAGATAAAGGCTTTATTGTAGGCTATGGTCTAGATTTAGCTGAGAAGTACCGTGAATTACCTGGTATCTATGAAGCAGTTGTAGAAGAAGTCTAAAGTCCTTTTGAAAATTACTAAGGCTAAAAAGTAAATCCTCAAGACAAAAAAAACTTGAGGATTTTTTAGTTAACCATTAAGGCGTGTTTAATCAAAAATTTTCTCTTCAATTAAACAGCTGTGAGCTTTAGTTTTTGTATCTTAGGTCTTTTTAGGCACTATTTACGAGTACCTGTTAAAAGTGCCCAACCTTCCTTATCTTTAACCTTGTTCATTACAAAGTCTTTAGAGTAAGCTTCAATTACAGAGTCAGCTTGCTCAGTTAAAATACCAGATAAGGCAAGCTTTCCTCCAGACTCAGTTAAACTTGCAATAATTGGCTCAAGCTCAGCTAAAGGACCTGCTAAAATATTAGCTACAGTTACAGGGGATTTTGGAAGATCAAGTTTTTGATCGGTACCCATGAAAAGCTCTAGCTTATCTGAAACATTGTTACGCTCAGCGTTCTCTCGGCTAGCCTGTAGCGCCTGCTCATCAATATCTACACCTAAGGCGTTTTTAGCACCAAGTTTTAAGGCCGCAATTGCCAAAATACCTGAGCCACAGCCATAATCTAAAACTTGCTTACCTTGTAAATCTAAGCTATCTAAATAACCTAAGCAAAGCGCAGTTGTTGGGTGGGTACCAGTACCAAAGGCAAGACCTGGGTCAAGGGATACCACCACCGCGTTTTCTTCTTTGACCTCAAGCCATGATGGGCAAATCCATAAGTGCTCACCAAATTTTAAAGGCTTAAACTGATCCATCCAAGCTCTGATCCAGTTCTTATCCTCAAGTGCAGTTGCAGCCATTGGAATGTGATCGCCTAGAATTGCCTTTAACTTATCTAAAATAGGCTTAGGATCGGTGCCTTGAGCTAGTAAGCCTGTAACCTCAGTATTAGGCCATAAACGTCTTTCACCTGGTTTTGGCTCTAAAATTGGAGAGTCCTCAGCATCGGTGTAGCTTACAGCCATAGCGCCTAATTGCTCTAAAAGCTCAGCAATCACATCAGCTGACTGATTAGTAGTACGAAGTTTAATTTGAAGCCAATCGGTGCTATTCACTTGGAGTGTCCTCTATTTGAAAATTGGTAAATAATCCTTTTTGAGCTGCAAGATTGCTATCTTTTGGTAATTTTTGTTGTTTTCTTGCTTCAATTTGTTTTTGAGTCTCAATTTGCTCTTCATACTTATAGATGTCAAATTGCTTAGTTAAAGGAACTTCGCTTTGACTGTAGAAGTTTGACTCTTCAACAATGTTTTTAAGTCTTTGATATAAAACCTTACTTAAATGTCCTAAAGATAAGGTAAATTCATCTTGACGGGAGTCTAAATCAAAACGCTTTTTGCCAAGAGAGTAAAGCGCATGCTTAGTGACAATGCGGTAATTGTAAACTTGCAAAATAAGACTATTGCCAACTAAGCCAACTGATTGTACATTGCTTTTACCACCTAAAGCCTTTAGAAGAGCAATTAAAAGTAAATCTGGCTCATTGATTTCGTATATACGACGACCTGCGGTAAGCTCTTTTTGATAAATCTTTGAGGTAATAGAGTTTAGAGTTCTAAACTTAATTGAAATAATTTGCATCATCACAGCTAGCACTACTGAGAAGAACATAAAGTAGTAATGCTCGGTGGTTAGCTGTAAGAAAGTTGAGTTCTTTAGGATTAAATCTGGTTGGTATAACAAATAAAAGTTTGTAAAAGATGGCAGATTTAAGTTTAAAGCAATAAAGAAAGTGACAATGGTACTTGTACACAAGACTACAATGCTACCTGGGTATAAGAACATTAAGATAGCCAGCTCTACTGATATACATGAGCCAATTTTAGAAGTTAAACAGGTAATTAAAGCTAAAAACACCAAAAACAAGCGATTGTACTTATTAGTCATACAAGCACGGGTGATCATCAGTACCGGTAACACCAATAAATTAGTAATGGTGATGGTGTTTAACATTGCATTGATGGTAGTTGACTCTGATTGCAAGCTCACTAATGAATTTAAAATTGATGAAAAGCCTAAGGTGAGCATAATTTCGTAAATCGGTACGAATAGGCATGACATCAAGGAGTCAATAAACAAAGATGTAAAGGTAATTAAAATTGAGTGCTCAATGTTTTTAACAATCACCACAAAGGAGATTAGGACAAGTCCCGGCACAAAAAGTACGCCAAATAAACGCAAGAGCAGGGCTTTATAGCTTGATTTGTGGGATTCTTGTTCAAAATCCTGATTTGGGAGCATGAACATAGTCGCAACTAGTGCTGCAATTACCCAGGCTGTTGGCTGCGTGAAGATCTTAGGGTAGTACAAAAGCGACATCGTACATAAAAAAGAGTAGTTAAAGCCCACTGAGAAGAGCTGGTAAAACCGATTAAAAGTAGGCACCATGCAGGCAATGGCAATTGCAAAAAAGCCAGGAATTAAAGTACGACTTAGCTCAAGTAAGATATTTTGTAGATTAAAATCAATGCCGATAGGGATACGTTTGTCTAAAGCATAAGAAGCAATAGCTAAGAGGCCTAGAGGCATTAACAAAAGCATACTGCGTTGTTGATATTTTTTCTGTTTGAGCATGATTTAGACAAGTTACATTGTTTCTTCTAATTAAAGCTTTGAGCCTTAAAACTTGTGGCTATTTTAGCAAAAATTGCTCACTATATTTGATTATCCTCACGAAAATCCTAAGGCGAATCATATCTTTTGCGTAAATACCAAAATCTTCTTTCGAGGAAACTCACAAATGCGCATTATTTACTAACTTTCTATATGAAAAATCACAACTTATCAATATAATGAATAAGATTGAAATTTTGCATTATAAAAGACACTGAACTGTAGGTTTCCCGTGAAGATCGTAAGACGTGATAATGTTGATGACACTCATCTACAAAATTTAATAGCTGATCCAATTCTAAGACAGATTTTAGCAAGGCGTGGCATTGCTAACCAAAGTGATTTAGAGTGTAAATTAAATGATATTTTGCACTTTAAAGACCTCCATGGTATCGACAAGGCCCGTAAGCTCATCGGTCAAGCCATAATGCGTGGCGATAAAATTCTAGTTGCAGGCGACTATGATGTTGATGGTATCACCGGTACTGCTCTAGGCGTGCGTGGCTTAAAAGAGCTAGGTGCGCGTTTTGTCAGCTACTATATTCCAAGCCGCTATGAAGGTGGTTATGGTGTCAGTCCTGATGCTGTAGATAAAGCTGTAGAACACGGCGTGAGCTTGATTTTAACTGTAGATAATGGTGTTAGCTGCAAAGAGTCAATTGAGTACGCTAAAGATCAAGGTCTAACTGTTGTTATCACCGATCACCACGAAACCCCTGAAGATTTACCTGAGGCTGATGCGATTGTCGATCCAAAATTACCTCAAGATAAATTCCCATCTAAAAATCTCTGTGGCGCCGGTGTTTTATTCTATGTGCTAGCTGCAACACGTGCTTATCTTCGTGAACAAGGTTTTTATGAGGGCTGCCAAGTCCCAAGAATTGGCCGTTTCCTAGATTTAGTAGCCCTAGGCACTATAGGAGACGTGATGCAGTTAGATGCAAATAATCGTAAGCTTGTAAAATATGGCTTTGATTTAATTAAGCAGCGTCAATGTGTTGAAGGTATTAAAGCACTAGCTGCCTCTTGCCGTGTAGATTTAGCCTCGATTAACTCTACTACCATTGCCTTTGATTTATGCCCACGTTTAAATGCACCAGGACGCATCAAGCTTGAAAATAACCCAGCTGTATCTTTAATGCTCACTGATGATAAGACTGATGCTTCTATCATTGCCCGTGACTTAGAGATGTGCAATAAGCGCCGTGGCGATTATGAAAGAGTCTTCTTAAAAGAAGCTTGTGAGGATGCTGAAAAGCAAGAGGGAAACTCAGCTATTGTCTTGTACCGCCCTAACTGGCTAGTAGGCTTAGGCGGACTTATTGCAAGTAGAATTAAAGAGAAGTTCTCGGTGCCTTGCTTTGTGTTCTCAGGAGATGGTGATGAGCTCTCTGGCTCTGCTCGTTCTGTGCCTGGTTTTAGTATTGTTAAGATTTTACAGTCTTTATCAGAGCGAGATAGTGATCTGTTAATCCGCTTTGGAGGTCACGCAATGGCCGCTGGTGCCTCGATTAAAAAAGAGAACTTTGAAAAGTTTAAGGTACTCTTTAATCAAGTAGCTAAAGAGTGTTTAGGTGAGCCAACTGACGATGAGATCATCTCCGATGGTAACCTCCCATCTAACTACATTGATGTAAATTTTGCTCAAGACTTAGAAGCCTTCGGTCCTTGGGGTAATGGCTTTGAAGAGCCTTGTTTTGATGGTGAGTTCACGGTTGAAGATGTGTTCTTAATTGCTAACCGTCACTTAAAGTTTAAACTTAGAAATGACGATGGTTCAACCATGCTTGCAATCAAACTTAGAGCAACACCAAATGAGCGCTCAATTGTTAAAAACTCACGTGTGTCAGTTGTCTACAGCGTAGGTATTAACCACTACATGGGATCAAATCGCCTTGAGATTAAGATCAACGCGATTGAAACTTTAGAGTAGTCCTTTCAATAGTTAAAAGAGGTGTGAACTACTATGAGTTGGATGTAGTTCACAGCTTGATTGTGTTTTTAGTCTTTCTTGTTTAAATCAAGTGAGCGTGTGACTGATAGTCCACCGTAGGTCTGGCAAACTGGCATCATCTCAAGCTCGTTGATGTTTACATGTCTTGGAAGATTTAAAAGATAAAGCACGACATCTGCAATATCCTCAGGCTTAATTGCCTCAGTACCTGTGTAGACAGCAGCTGCCTTCTTATCATCACCATAATATCTAACATTAGAAAACTCAGTATCTGAGCAAAGACCAGGTTTAATTACAGTAACCTTCACAGCAGTTCCTTGAAGATCGGTACGTAAGTTGCGGCTAAACTGCTCAACAAAAGCTTTAGTACCACCGTAGACATTACCACCAGTGTATGGCCAAGAGCCAGCTGTTGAGCCTAAGTTAATTACATAGCCACAATTGTTTTTAACAAATGAAGGTAATAGCTTTTGAGTCATCGCAACTAAGCCTGTAACATTAGTTGCAATCATGGTGTTTAAATCTTCAAGCTTTGAATCTTGTACTTTAGCTGTACCAAGAGCAAGACCTGCGTTGTTAATTAGTACATCAATGTTCTTGTAATCATCTGGTAGCTTATCAAAGAGAGAATCGATGTCAGACTCTTTGGTTACATCAAGTTGTAGTGGGAATACATTTTTACACTCTTTAGCTATTGCCTCAAGCTTATCTAAGCGTCTTGCTGCGGCTATTACCTTAAAGCCATTATTGGCTAAAAGCTTAGTAATAGATAAACCAAAACCAGCTGATGCGCCGGTAACAAGTGCTGTTTTGTAGTATGACATCAATACACCCCCACTTTATAAAAAAAAGAAAACCCGTATGTCTAATCTAACACACAGGCTTTTCTATTACTTAATTCTTAAAAGAATTTTTTAATTTTGCTTACTGACGTGATTGAGCGTATAAAGCAGCGCCAATGATACCTGCTAGATTTAAAGTAGTAGCAGGAACAACTTTAGTTGATAAGGTTAGCTTATCTTTGTACTTATCAAACTTCTTAGAAACACCACCGCCTAAAACGATAAAATCAGGCTGTGTTAAGAAAGCAATATACTCTAAGAACTTATTAAGTCTCTCGCCCCACTCTTTAAAGCCTAAATCCTCTTTTTCGCGTACTGAGTCAGCGCAATAGTGCTCAGCTACATCGCCTTTGAACTTTAAGTGACCAAACTCGGTGTTAGGGTACATTTGACCGTTGATAAATAGGGCAGAACCAATACCAGTACCGATAGTTAAGAATAAAACTGGGCCTTTATAGCCTTTTACAGCGCCAAAGCCAAGTTCTGCTAAACCTGCTACATCAGCATCATTGGCTACAACTACCTTTTGGCCAACAACTTTACTAAATAACTCTTCAACCTTAACTGAGATCCAGCTTTTATCAATATTAGCTGCAGTTAAAACTTCACCGTTGATAACACGAGCAGGGAAACCACAACCGATAGGGCCTTTAAAGCCGATTTGATCAACTAATTGCTTTAAAGTTTGTGCTACAGCTTCAGGGGTAGCAGGCTGTGGGGTAGGAATACGAATTCTCTCGGTAACTAATTCACCAGTTTCTGTATCTACAACTGCGCCTTTAATGCCAGAGCCACCGATATCAACACCAAGAATTTGCATGTTTTGTCCTCATGAATTGTGGTTTAAAAACTTTGTCTTATATCCTTTGAGTATAAGCAAAAAAACATGATCCTATCTACCATGAAAGGGTAAAAATTTTGAAAAATAGAGCTAGGTGCACAAAAATAATTGCAAGTTGATGATTTTTGATGCTTTTGAAGCTGTGGACAATGTTTGTAGCTTTAAAAGTGTGGTGAGTCTTTATCTTTAAATGGTTTTGATTTAGAGCTTAGCAATGGTCTTGAATGTTAGTTTAATAGACTATACATTAAGATATCTATCTCAACACAAAAGTATTTTAAAACAATGATTTAAATTTACTCTTTTCTTTGCTAAGATAGGCAAGTCACTTAAAAGTGTGATAAAAATCATAAAAATAAGGCTCTATAAGAGTCTACATGGAAAATATAATGAAAAAGTTCTCAACATTAGCTTTAGCAACTACTTTTGCAATCGCATCTACTGCAGCCCAGGCAGTAACTATTTATGACAAAGATGGCACTAATCTTGGTGTAAATGGTCGTATTCAAACTGTGATGTATTCTTGCAACAATGATCCTGCCTTGCATCAAGTAGCAGGTGATCATGACTCATCACTACAAAACTCAGCACGCTTTGGTTTAAATGGCTTAACTGATATTGGTTTTGCTAAAGTTTTAGGCTTTGCACAGTGGGATATGGCAGATGGCTCTAAGTATGGCGACCACATCTTATCTCGCGATATCTTTGTAGGCATTGATTTTGGTACTTACGGTAAGTTTATTGCAGGTCGCTATCGCCCAGCTGTGCAAGCTTATGTAACCTTAGCTACCGACATTATGGAAGATTACAGTGCTAATACCTTATCTACAAAGTTTGAGCGCAACTCTGGCCACATTGATTACCAAGTAAAACTAGGCAATCTTGATATTTTGGCAGGTATTCTTACATCAAGTGATAACTACTCAATTAAGCACTCCTACAAAGGTGAGGCTAAGTACGACATTGAAGGTGGTTTTAATTTAGGTACTGGTTACACTTTCTCTAATGCCATCTTTGATAAAGACATTGTCGTTAAACTTGGTTATGAGTACCTAAAAGGTCAAAATGACTATTCAAATAAGCTAGATGATGTAAAGACTGTTTTAGGAACAGTGTCCCTTGGTAACTTCTTTAATGGCTTTTACACAGCTTTAGGTCTTAATGAAAGATTATTTGACTACAACAATGGCTTTGAGCGTTTATTCCGCAAAGGATATGAACCTGAGAAACTTAAAACTTTAGGTTTTGAGTATGTGGTAGCTTATACCACCGACAACGGTATTAGCGTACGTACTGGTATTGAGCAGATGCAGTACAAGACACGTGATATCTCTGTTAAAGTTAAAGCACTGCCTGTATATGTTGAGTATAAAGTAGCTCCTAACGTGCAGTTTTGGACTGAGGCTAGATTTGATTTAACTAAAACTGCTGAGCACAAGGCTGCCTCTGATACTTTCAACACCATCTATACAACTGATAGAAACTGCTACACTTTAGGTGCTAGATACACTTTCTAGAGCTCAATCTATCAAGAGCTGTTAAAGGTAATTTTGAATTTGAAAAGGCAAGATCATATGGTCTTGCTTTTTTTGTTCCTACCTAAAATCTGTAAACTTTAATTTACATGTAAAAATAAATATACCCAAGATCTTAGTATCTTGTTGAATTAAAACACTTTTTTACAAAGTGTGATCTGCTCTTTAAATTTAAGAAATATTAAATGGCTTAAGAAAGCGATTTGTGCTCATTAATCATAA
>ONCS01000143.1 GCA_900316375.1 uncultured Succinatimonas sp.
AAAGCATGCAACATATTATCGATGTTGTAAAACAAGATCCTTTAACTGTTGGAGGATCTGTTAATGCTTAACCAACCATGCATGCTTATAAAAGATCTTTATTAAGAAATAATTCTAAAAGACAACTAAATCTAAATGTACTTCACAGATATACATCAAAGATCACTATTTTTTGTTGATTTCTCATATTTCTAATTCTATAAATTGATTATGCAAAGATGTTGAGCTTGGCAAATATCAAAAATTTCTACACTTAGATTTGTAAGCAAGTTCAATAAATTCTCAAACAAACTATTCTTGGTGGTCATATGGCACTCGATCCTGAAGCAAAGAAAATCATGACTGAAACAATGACTAAGGCTACAGCTATTTTTGCTACAGCTACTACGCTGATGGGGCTATCTCTTCTTACAGGTCTACTTGCGGTAAATCATGAGAAAACAACCTTAAAAGGAAAAGAAGAAAGGTTAGTTTCTGAAAAAGAGACTGCTCTGCTAAAAGACGAGAAGTCAGTTTCAAGCCAAGAGAAGACAGTATCTAAAGATAATATGGCAGCAAAAGAAGGTAACCTTAACGCTTCTAACACTGATGCTGATGCACAAAGCTCTGATGCTAAGGCCATGAATGGTGGTGCTAGTGCAATGCAGACTAAAGCAGGTGCTATGGATATTGCAACTAAGGGCATGAAGCTTAACTAAGCGCTTTTATCTCTTTTTACTACCACACACAAAATTATTAGCAAAACATCATAAGGTATAGCTATATGACAACTACAAAGCATAAGAACATTACTTTTGATATTATCAACTTAGAAACTGAAAAGAATGCTTATTTCACTGCTACAGCTCTAGTTCAAGAAAGCTTTGATAGTTATGAAAGAGTATCAGCTCCTTTTGTTGCTCAGTATGTTGCTCTATATAACCTCCCAGCCTATGACACGACAAAGAGTGAACAAGATAACCTAAAAGCCAATAACGATGCCAAAGCATCTGCAATAGAAATTTATAAAAGTGTAAAAGATAAGAGTTTTTCCCTATCAGTAATAGTTGAAAAAGAAGATGATACTGATAAAAAAATCATCAGAAACTTTGTCGGTTATATTGGAAAAGTTAGTATTGAAGAAAAAGACTCTACGAAAGACAATCGAGGTTTTCTTAAGGTAAAATTTTTACTTTTAAATAACTTTTTTAAAGAGTTATCAACTAGAAACGAAACTCTTCAAAATAAGGTGATCTTAAATTACTTAAAAGAACTTGCAACTGAAAAAGAGAATGTAAGAACCTCAGCTTTTATAGATTCAATTAGTACTGAAGGACAAACAAAATTACTTACAACACAATCTTGGTATATCAATTGCCAAAGTAAAAACGAATATGAGCTATTTAATTATCTATGTCTACAATTTGGCTTAAATTACACTTTTGATTATTCTGCTACAAAGGAAAGTAATAGTGAAAATATAGTCATAGCTAACAAACTAAATCTTACTGATAATTTAGCTACCCTAAGAAATAGCTATAACTGCGCAGATGTAAGCTCAGTTAATGATATTTCACAAAGCAGTGGCATATCAGTAAAAATTGACTCTGTTAATAGCTCTTTTTTTGAAGCAGAAAGAACTATCAAAACTTTATCAGATCAAACTATCAACACCGTAGATAAGTCACTAGAAAAATACCCAAGCATTCTCTATTGCAATGATATAAATAAAACCCAAGAAGTTAGAAACAGTATTCAAAACCGTTTTGATAAATACAAAGCTTTATGTTCTCCAATTTACATAGCAAACACCCACGATATCGTTTTCGTGCCAGGAACTAAGCTCTTACATAATAATGGTACAAAAATTGTAATTGAGCAAGTTATCCATTTTAATAAAACCGATGCCAATTCAGAAAACTCACTAACCTCAAAATTTTCAGCTATTGCTTATAACGCAACAGCAAATCTTGATAACACAAGTTTTAATTTTTTAGACTCTCTGATAGCCCTAGATTCTTGTACTGATAAAGCTTTCGTTGAAGAAGTAAAAGATTATGTCTTTAGAGGTGGTAAAAAAGCTAATTCTAACATTGCAAATGCGCTTTTAGTTCAAGCCACAGTTTGTAATGAAGAAGGTAGAATTGCAAATTACGAGACAACAAAAACTATCAAGATAGATTCTAAAGACCTAATCAGAAAATATAAACTACAAGACTCTGATTTAAATACAGAAAAAGCTATCACCGTCACCGAAGAGATTGTTGGAACAGAAGTATTTGCTGATGGCGATTTAGTTGTAATTCCCAACAAATTCTACGCTTTATTAGATAACTCTAATACCGTTGTAGTTGTCAATAAATTAAGTCTTACTGGCACGCCTAATCAAGTAGGTAACTTTCCAAAAGTAGGCGATCGCGTTGTCATTCTGCAAGCTGCTGGTGATTATTATTTAACCGGCTATTTAACACAAGATCAAGACCGATTTGGAATTTCAGATGAAGATAAAAAATCAAGAAATAGAAATTTAGAAAAAACCTACTTTGGACCTTCAAGCAAGAAAAATGATTTCAGTTACGATAATACACTTTGCTTTGAAAGCTTTAAGAGTCCTAAAGATTATGTATTAGAAATTGTTGAGAATGGTGACGTTGACGCTTTCGATACTTTTATAAATAACTACGAAAAGAAAGATTCAGATGAAACAGAAGATAAAATCACTTATAAAACTAAGGAATTAAGAGACAAAATTTCTGTACAAAATAAAAAAATCAAGCTTTGTAAGAAAAAGATTAAGGATGCTGGTAAAAAGGATCATAAAGACTTAGACAGTGAATTAAAAAAACTTCAAGAAACTGATACAGACGCCATTAAGAAACTTGCTGGTCAGTACTACGAAATGATTCATGAAAGTTCTTTTTTCAACAAAGGTAAATTTACTAGTGCTACATTAAACAGTAGTGGCCTAATGAAACTAAATAGTGATTTATCACTAAGCATAAAGTCAAATAACAACATAGAAACAAATTCTAAGTGGAGTACAAGTATCAGTGCTGATGAAGAAATTAGTATTTCCTCTAAAAAGAAAATCACATTAAGTGTTTGCGGAACCTCCATTACAATCGATGCTTTAGGCGTATCTATTTCTACAGATAGAAACACTGGTTTAAAAGCCATATTACCAATGTTTTCAAGTTTCTCAATTGATGCTTACGATGGTATTAGTGCAAGCGCTGAATCTATATCGCTTGATGCAAGGAACGGATTAAACTTAAAAGGGCCTTATGGATCAAAAATCTCTCTTTCTGGCGGAAAGATAGGTATGAAAGGTAATTCTTTTAAAGTCTCCACTCCAACTAAATTTGATAAAATAAGAAATGCTTTAGAGTATTCAAATTTTATTGAAAAGATGGCGACCTCATATGGAGATCCTTATAAAACAAGAATGCAAAAGCTTTATAACAAAGATAATGCTGGCTACCTATATGTTGGATATGATTACGAACATGGCCTTAACGATGCTACAGATTTAGAAAAATATAAAATTTCTGCAAAAATAATCAAAAAGATTGTAAAAGAAATAGAAAGCCATTTTTTAAGATGGTTTGAGCAAAATGATGCTAACGAGTGGCAATGTGCTGTAGATACAAAAGACCTTGCAGAAAATGTCATCACTGGTCTTCTAGATTTATTAGACTTTTGTACATGGATTAGTATCAATGTAATGAGCAGAAAGCAACTTAATGCTGAGACAGATTTGCACTACAAAATTTACGATGTATTAAAACATATTGAGTATGTATCAAGCAGAGCAAAAATGTTAACAGCATTTATTGCATCAGTAGTAAAAGAAGGATTTCTTCCAAATGATATTTCTTCTATTAATATGAAGTCAGGTCAAATTAAGTTGGTTACCAACTCCTATGCTGCATGTTCTACAAAAGATGAATCTGTTACCGATCCTACTGCGGGAATTGGTCAAAATTATTGGTTCTTCGATAGTAATAACGATAGGATAAAAAAATCAAAAGAAGCCGAGAAAGAAGCTAAAGAAAAAAGTTACATATACGAATACAACAAAAAGCAAAATGATCCTAATAATAAACTTTCATTGGAAAAACAAGGTACCGATGAAAATGGAGACAAGCAATGGAATAAATCTCAACAAAATGCTATTACCGAAATGGCTGAAAAGAAAGCTTTTGATAAATATGATGCAGATCACCCTTACAGTGAAGTTACAAGGGAAAAGACAAAAGAGATTAAGGATCCTGATGATAGTTCAAAAACAATAAAAGTTTGGGACGATGATCGAGAAAAAATTCTAAAAAAATATAAAGATGTTTAATTCTTTTTGATTGTATTTCAAGCAGATAAAGGTTGCAGTATGGCAGACAAGTTAGATTGGCTTAATGATCACTTGATTTTACTTAAGCACAGAAATGTTCAAGATGTTGTCTTTGAAGAAAACTATAAGGTCCCTTTTGCCTTAAAAGAGCTTGCTTACCAAAAGTCAGATGCTGAAAGTTTTGTAAAACAATTAGCCACCGATAATAAATATAAAGAGGCAAATGACTTTTTAGCCTATAACCTACATCAAAGAGCTCTTACCTGGTGGGGGTATTGCTGTGTTTTATCCATGATTGAAGAGCAAAAGATAAATCCAGCTCCAATTGAAGATATTGCAGATATTGCAAAACCTCGTGAATTTGATATTCCAGATTTTGCTAAAGAGGTTGAGAAAAAAGATCCAGAAGTTGAAGCAAAGATTAATGAAATGCTTGAAGAGTTAAACAAAAGAAAGTCAAATCTTGAAGCAATAGAAAAAGATCTAAGAAGTCAATTACCTAAGGATGTACTTGATGATTTTAATGAAGCGCAGGGTATTTTTCAAAACATCTTTAAAGAACAAGTAGGTATGACCTTTGATGACTTTTTTAACTCAACTTTACAAAAACTTATGGATGCACCTATAGATGAACCATTAGTTGACACCGTTAACTCCCCTATCTACAAAGAAGAGCGCAAGCTTGACGAAAAGCTAGAAAAAATCCGTCAAGATACCATTCAAACCATTAAAACAGCCCTTCCAGATCCTGATCCAAAAGAGGTTGCTATGTTAAAAGCTAATGCTTTAGATGCAGCCTATAACTACATCGTAGCCCCTGACGATCACAATGCAAAAGTATGTTTAGATGTGGGTAATACCTGCCCTGATAAACCAGAGGGCTTACTAGCACTAGTTTGTTTTTGGAGCTTTGGTAATTTAATGCCAGAGTCAAATCAACTAGCTAAAACTCCAGTAGGTCTAGCCTCAAACGGTATGAGTGGCCTTTTGACCATGCTTTCTTTGCAAAAAGGTGGTACTAGAAACAACAAAGAGCGTATTGAGCATTACTTTGACATTGGTAAAGAAATTGCTTTGGGCTTAAACAATTGGGCAGAACATTTAGTAAATCGCATACCACCTCATCGTATGCAAGGAAGTGATGTTTTCAATGGTATGGCACAAAACACTCAATGGGAGCATGACAGCACCAGAGAAACTGTCAACGTGCGCAAAGAGGTTCTTGTTCACAATGAAACCTTATCTAAGGTAAATAAAATCTTTGAAAGAATGAACAACGCAGCTTTAAAAGAAGCTGACGAAACAGAAAACAAAGATGAGAACAAAGTGCATACTTTCAGCCGCTTTAAGATCTAAAAAAATACTACAGCAAACAAAGGTTAAAAATGAAAAAGCTATCATCAATTTCACTAGCATTATTATCCATGCTATCTTTTTCAGCTCTTGCCGATACTGCAAATCTTGAAGATCTTGAAAAAGCCTGCAACGCAAGTGATGGCACAGCCTGTGAAAGCATTGCTAAAGCATATGAATTAGGTACTAATGTAGAGACTAATTTTGATAAAGCTAATATCTACCATCAAAAAGCCTGTGAGCTTAATATTGGCGTCGGTTGCTACAATTTAATTCAAGATAAATTCCTCCAAAATGGTGTTAACTCTCCTAAGAATACAAAGAAGTTAAAAGAACTCTTTAATAAGGCATGAGAGAGTGGACAAGGTGATGGTTGCGCAGCTTTAGGTCAATATATGCTCTTTGGCTACGCTGGAGAAAGTGATGCTAGTAAGACTGTCGCGCTCTATCAAAAAGGCTGTGATTTAGGTGGACAGTATGCTTGTGCTAACCTTGCCTTTGCCGTATCTCAAGGTATGGGTACTGGTAAACAGGACATTGCAAAAGGCCTTGAGATTGCACAACATGCTTGCGATAACAACAACGATTATGGATGCTATGTATTAGCTGAAACCTATATGCTCTCAGAGGCACCTGACTTTACAAAAGTCGTAGATGCTTATCAAAAATCATGCGATCTTGGAAATGAAGTGGCTTGTAGCTCTTTAGGCGAGATGTATCTAGATGGTTACAGCATTCCTAAAGAGCAAGATAAAGGCGCTACCCTCTTAGATAAAGCGTGCAACCAAAATTACGGCTATGGCTGCTTCATGTTAGGTAACTACCACTACCCTGCTTTTGCAAAAGATGAGAACTACAATGGTTCAGTTATCAAAGCAGATCTCGAAACATCTATTAAGTACTTTGAAAAAGGCTGTAAAGTTCAAGATCAAGCAAGCTGCGACATGCTAAGAACCGCAAAGAAAGCTAAGAAGTAATTTGCCATTCCTAAAAATTCAAAAGGTGGATTAAAGTTTCTATCCACCTTTTATGATCTTAAAAGACCTTTAAGTAAATCAGTAAGTTTTTGCTTACCTCTTCAATAAGCTCTTAATCTTCTTAATGAGAATATAATCCTTTTTCTACAGCATATTTAGCAACTCTAGGGTTCATATTCTCTTTAACATAAGAATTACTTAAGCCTTCTTTTATAGACTCTTTAATCTTAGGTATTGATACATTTGTAGCTTGTCTGTCGATGTAGAAGAAGTGCCCACAAGGATCATTGGTGTATTCCAAAAATTTAGGATCCTCTTCACGCACGATATACTTTTGCACATAATCCTTCATATTTTTATTTAATTTACTGAGCTCTCCACCTACAGATTTGATGCAAATAATATTCACGTAATTGATAACATCTAAGTATCCCATTTCGTCTAAATCGTTAAGAATACTTGAACCTATGATATAGAACAGTGGTTTTCTAGGACCAAACTCTGCTCTTAACTCTTTGAAAAGGCGAGTTGGATTTACGGAAACATTTTCTGAGCTGATTAAATCACTTATCACAAATGAAGGATCACCATAGTCTTCTAGAGCTAACTCTAACATGTAGCGTCTGTCGCTATAGCTGACATCAATTTCGCTAAAATCGGTACGTCCATATGGCATTAAAAAAATTGTATCAAGATGTATAGTATCTTTTGCTTCTTTTAAAATTGCCAAGTGGCCATTATCGACAGGATTAAAGTCTCCATCAAAAAAGGCAACCTTACGTCTAGTTGAATCAGGTATACTATTAGAGGTAATTTCATCCTTACCATCGTCAGAGCAAGATATGATTAAGGGAGTGGTTAGCGCAATTACCGCAAGTGAAAAGATACAAAGACTTTGCTTAAATACTCTTTTAAAATTATTTAAAAAAGGGTACCGATCATCCAAAAAATCTAGATGTTGTTCTTTTTTTAACACCTTTGTACCTCAAAAAATTTTTTCTTTATAAAGCTCTTACCTAACCCATAATACACCTTTTATGACAAGATTTCTTAGTTAAGCTTCAAACCTTTAGCAGCAATGTCTGTAGCACCTGCTTTAGTCATACAAGCACTAGCACCACTATCCATGGCTTTAGCATCAGCCTGTTGTAAATTACCATCAGTGTTAGAGGCTTTAACATTACCCTTTTGTGCGCTTACGCTGTCATCACTTAGGTTCTTTTCAGTCTTTGAAGCTTGGTTAGCATCTTTTTGCAAGGCTGTTTCACTTTCTGTAGCGTGACGCTCTTCTTTACCTTTTATAGATTGTTTTTCATAGCTTGTGGCAAGCAAATTACCGATAAGTTTTGCTGCAATACCTAAAGCTAAACCTTTAGCAACCTCTTTAGCAGCTTCTTTAGCAACCTTTTTGATTGAATCTTTTTGCTCTTGATTTAATCCCATAATTACTCCAAAAGAAAAATAGGCATTTAGATATGCAGGATTTATTTAGGTTTTAAACGAGTAAATCTGTCTGTAGCTTTGCTTGCACCTTCAGATGAATTTTTAATATGCAGATTCTTTTGCTTTAGCAAATCTCTTACCTTATCAAAATCTACTCTTTCATGAGGGGCATCTTCATGAGCTATTTCCTCTGCCCAGTTATTATTACCTAAAGCAATATCACGGCCGATTTCAAAGTAACATTCAATTCTCTCTTTAGGTTTTCTTAAGCCACCTTTTTGCAAAGAGCACATATTTAAAAGCGACATAAAACCATTAGCAGCAAGGCCAGCTGGAGTCTTAGCTAATTGATCGCTACCTGGCATTAAGTTACCAAAGGTCCAAAAGCAAACTAATGCTAATAGTCCTTCAGGGGTGTCAGGACTAGTATTACCTAAATCCAAACATTGTTTTGCATTTTGATCATTAGGTGCTTGAATGTAACTATAGATGGCATGAAAAAGATTAGTTTTAATCTCTAAAAGCTCTTCTTTAGATTTTTAGGAAGTACTGATTCAAGAGTTTCAATGGTCTCTTTACGCATCTTTTCAAGCTTTTCTTTAAGCTCTAGATAATCTTATTACTTCTTACAATCAGATCTTTTAACTTCTACGCAAAAATCCACTAACTTCTACGCAAAAATCTTATAACCTCATACTAAAAACTCAAAATTTAACGTTTTTCATCTTATTTTTGATGATTTTTAGAATGCCGTCAGATGAAAGCCCAACTCAATTAGTACAAAGATAGAAGATTCTAAATTTGTAAATTTCCACGAAAAGCATTTATAAGCCAGATCTTTTGCTTTTTACGCAGAAAATCTTACTAACTTTTTACTTCAAAAATTTGACATAATCGGCTTATTTTAGCCTTTTTTAAAGATATGATAACGATAGGTCTGCTTTAGAAAGGAGGCAGGCCGTAACACAAACGAAATTGCAGCTCCACTGTGTTACGGCCCTACACCATGAGCACAAGTGTACACGACAATCTCTTAGATAACCATGACATCTCTATCAAAACAGCAATCTTTATTGAAAATGAAAAGGTTGCAGTTGCGTTTACCTTAACATCAACATTACGTTGTCCACACTGTGGAGCTATTTTAAAAGGTCATGGTAAGCACTATAGAACACTGAAGTCTATATCTAGCAAAAATATTGTAGTCTTACTCCCCAGAGTTAGATGTGATAATTCTGATTGTGGCAAAGTCAAAGAATCGCACGCCAAAGTTAGGCCTTGTATTACATTTGTAATTTATCCTGCAAGCATAGCTCCTTTTAAAAGATATAGCTTATTGCATTTGCTAATACTTATAAAACTAGCCTCTCAAAATAAACTCACCTCAAAACCATTCTACTTAAATGAGCAACAGCTTGAATTAGCAAATAACAGCTTAAACTATGTAAGGAACAGGCTAAGCACGCTCGTTCGCAATTTCAGAGTTACAGTTACTTCCGACCAAAAGTTCTTTTATATCTCAACTTTCACATGACGCGAAATTTTAACAAATACTTATTTAATACGGTGCTAGACCGCATGTAATAAATGTTTATGAACTTTTAAGTTCATGCGAAAGTTGAGTTATTAACCTTACGTAATTGCTTAAAGTAGTTCTTTGAACCTTTCTTACATCTAGATAGTTTTCTCTGCTCTTTAGCTAACTTCTCT
>ONCS01000146.1 GCA_900316375.1 uncultured Succinatimonas sp.
AAAGCATCGTCGCTCCAATTAACGAAATTGATTTAAACAATCCTTTAGCCAATCAAGTTTATCCAGAATTAGAGCCACTTTTACAAAGAATATCCTCTCATCAAAAGAAGATTAAAAAGCTCTTATCTAAGGTAACAGCTGCCCACGAGCGCTTAAAGACTATGTCATCATATATGTCTGAGGTGATTGTCTTTTTAAATAAGCGTGGGGAGATCATCTTAGTTAATGAGGCTGCAAAAAACTTATTTAAAGTAAATGATGATGTGATTGGCGGTAATTTACTATCTTTAAGCCGTGAGAACTTATTTGTAAATATCTATGACAATATCGACCGTGAGTCATTTGTTAGAAAAGATATTAAGTACGAAAATAAGTACTATCACATGATCTTTAACAAGATTGTAAGTAACAACAAGCTTGTAGGTTATGTGCTACTTTTAATTGATAACACTAAAGATAAAGAGCTTGAGTTGCAACGCCAGGAGTTTGCATCAAACGTCTCTCATGAGCTTAAAACTCCTTTGCAATCTATTATTGGTCGCGCGGAGCTTATTGAAAATAAGATTGTGCGCCCTGATGATTTGCCTATGTTTGGTCAGAAGATCAAAGATGAGGGAAGGGCACTTTTGAGCATGATTAACGACATCATGTTCTTATCAAAAATTGAGTCTGGAGTGAAAGCTACCACAGAAAAGCTCAATGTGCTTCCACTTGCTCAAAGTGTTATTGATGGACTTACTTCTAAAGCTGAAGATAAAGGTGTAAAGCTTAACTTAAATTGTGAAGACTTTACCTTTACCTCAGTTAGACGCTATTTAACTGAGTGCTTAAATAACTTAGTTGATAACGCAATTAAGTACAACAAAAAAGATGGTACTGTGGATTTGACTATTACCCATGATCTTAAAAAGTTGTATGTAAGCGTAAAAGATACAGGTCTTGGTATTCCTCAAGAGGACTTACCTCGTATCTTTGAGCGTTTCTTCTGCGTAGATAGAAGTCATTCTAACAAAGACAGTACAGGTCTTGGACTTACCATTGTAAAGCACATTGTTAAAAGCTTAGATGGCGAGATCACTGTAGATTCTACCTTAGGTGTGGGTACTGAATTTAAGTTTGAGATACCTTTAGCTTAAGTTTGGATATGAGCGCGTTTTAGTCTTTTTAAAAGTATAGCGCGTAAGAACAACAAAACCATCAAGAGACATACTTGGTGGTTTTTCGTATTATGGGAGCGTTTATAAATAATGCTAGAGCCTTGGCTCCAGCTTTGTTGTCTTAATTAAGATTTTGCTTAATCTTAATTCTCAAATCCTCATAGAAAAGTTGATAGGCTTCGTTGAGTACTTTTCTATGTTTTCCTTCCTTTCCCATTATGAATTCATGCTTCAAACATTCTAATGTCTTTGTTTTTGTTTGTTGCAAAAAATCCGTGCCTTTAATGCGATTTTGCTTTTTAAGTGCCATGCAAATGCCTTTCTTATTTAAAAATCGTCCGTAAAAGTGTATGATCCACATCAAATTCAATTGATGACTTACTTGACTATTTGTAAGTTCTTGATTGTTCCTAAGTTAATTAAGATGTGCTCGTTTGGAGATATTTATGCAACAGCATTTAGCCGATAAGAATATCGCTTTAGATTTAGTTCGTGTAACTGAGGCTGCAGCCTTAGCATCAGCTCGTTATACCGGTTTAGGTGATAAAGAGTTAGTAGATAGAGCCGCAGTTGATGCAATGAGAATTGCATTCCAGTCACTACATATTCAAGGCACTATCGTCATCGGTGAAGGTGAAAAAGATGAAGCTCCTATGCTATACACTGGTGAGAAACTAGGCTTTGGTGATGGTTTAGAGTTTGATATCGCCGTTGATCCAATCGATGGTACATCTTGTGTTGCAGGCGGTCGTCCTAATGGTATTGCAGCTGTGGGTATTGCTTTAAAAGGTACTATGTTTAACCCAGGTCACAGCTACTACTGTGAGAAGATGGCTGTAGGTGCAGAGGCAGCTGGCGTTATCGATTTAGATGCTCCAATTAAAGACAACATTCAAAAGGTTGCTAAAGCTTTAGGTAAGGATGTTCGTGAGCTTAAGGTATTCGTTTTAGATAAGCCACGTCATGAGCAACTAATTAAAGATATTCACGCAGCAGGTGCTCGTGTAATGGTTCACTCAGATGGTGATATTGCAGGTGCTTTAATGGCAGTTGATCCTATTGCTGATATTGATATGTTAGTAGGTATCGGTGGTACTCCAGAGGCTGTAGTTACAGCTTGTGGTATTAAAGGTACTGGCGGTCAGATGTTAACAAGACTTGCTCCAAAGACTGAAGCTGAGCGCGAGGCAATCATTAAAGATGGTGTTGATCTAAAGGCAATCCGTACTGTTGATGATTTAATTACTTCAGATCAGTGCTTCTTTGCAGCAACTGGTGTAACCCCAGGTGAGCTATTAGATGGTGTTCACTACAAGGGTAATTACACTCTAACTTCATCAATCTGCTCTCGTGGTAGAACAGGTACTCGTCGTTATATCCAAGCATGGCATGACAGAGCAAAATTATCAAAGATGAGCTCTATTGAGTACTAATAAGTTAGTTAAGATTTGATAAAAAGAAAGCCTGCAAGAGATTGTGGGCTTTTTTAATATTAGCTTAGAAAAACAAAAAGGCAGTAAGTTAACCTACTGCCTCAATGTATGGAGTGTAATTTAGAAACTATGCTGCAGCATCTGGAGTGTTACCTGCAACCTGTGGCAACTGCTCTTCTTTAGCGTTGCCTTTGAATAACTGGTTAACAGAGCTTGATCCTACGAATACGCGGTTTGGCTGCATGAACTTCTCACGTGCATACTCTGGACGTGCGCTCATAATTTGTGATACTTGCTCATCAGACATCTTACCTAAGGTTAAACCAATTGCCTTGTAAGTGATGTATGGACGAGCTTCTTTTGAAATGATAACCATTGCTTTGTGGGTAGTCTCATCAGTTACATTAACAACCTTTAAAACACCCTCGTCAATTAAGTTACGAACAGTAGGCTCAGTTACAGGTAGGTTTAATACAGACTTGCGCTGTAATACATACTCACGTAGTAAAGCCTTCTCAGCAAAATCTAATGATGCAACTGCGTTTTCAACTTTCTCTTGTAATTTCTTAGCAGTGTTCTTACGACTAAAGGTTGCAATTGAACCAATTACTAACTGAGAGATGAAGTTTGAAATCTCAACGATTAGAGCAAAGTATAAGAAGATCTTGTTATCTTCGATACGCTGAGCAAATTCTACAGAAACTGCCTGCCAAGGTACGATTAACATTAAAACTGTTAAGGAGAATAACCACATCATAACAGTGTTGATAGTACGGAAAGTTGTAGAATTTAAAGTGTTCATAATTAACTCCATTTAATTTGACTTAAGCTTTGATGTTTTAGTTATTGCAAGTGCTATGCCAAATTAAACAAAATTCTTAAATAATTGAATTTAAAACCAAATTTGTATTCTTGTATTTCCTAACGTTCGTTAATTGACGTTAGGTACTTATAAATACGACAACTTACTAAAAATCTTTACTATTAATTAACGAAAAATGTATTAATTTTTGACACTCCATCTACAAGCCCTTATCTATAGCCAAATCCTACTTGTATTAATCTTATTAATTTTTTCCTTGACGCTTTAATTTTGACTTTTTTAACCTATTCTTATAGATAGGCGACAAAAATTTGTGTCGCCGTCTTATCAATTGATAAATTGTGTTATGTAAATTTGACGTGCGCCCCCTATTAAATAAGGGCTCTAGTGGTAAAATACACAAAATATTTTTCAAAACACTGACAAATTAGCTATAAGGTCGAAATATGAAAAAAATTTCAGCTATCATCAAACCATTTAAGTTAGACGATGTTCGCGAGGCTTTAAGTGCTCGTGGTATTTCAGGTATGACTGTATCTGAGGTAAAGGGCTTTGGCAGACAAAAAGGTCACACCGAGCTTTATCGTGGCGCTGAGTATGTAGTTGATTTCTTACCTAAGGCAAAGATTGAGCTTGTAGTTAAGGATGAAGATGTTGATGCTTGTATTGAAGCAATCACTGAAGGTGCTCATACCGGTAAAATCGGTGATGGTAAGATCTTCGTGTCAGATATTGAGCGCGTGATCAGAATTCGTACCGGTGAAGAGGGCGACGACGCAATCTAATGGCAAAATATCTTTCTTTAAAGGCAATAGCAGCTACTGTTTTAAGTATAGCGGTGCTGACTGGTTGTTCTACCACACCTCCATCGAATACTGAGAATTTATGCTCTATCTTCCAAGAGAAAGATAGTTGGTATGACGCAGCTCATTCAGTACATAAAAAGTATGGTGTACCTATCAATGTAGCCATGTCTATCATGGCTCAAGAATCAGGATTTAGAGAGGATGCTCAGCCTCCTATGCGTTGGTTCTTATTCATCCCTTATGGCAGAGGTAGCTCTGCTTATGGCTATGCGCAAGCACAAGATCCTGTTTGGGATGATTATAAGGATGATGCTGGCTCAATGTTCTCAAGTCGCTCTAACTTTGAAGACTCTTTAGACTTCATTGCTTGGTATATGACTAAAACCAAAAAGACTAATGGTATTAAGTTTACTGATGCCTTTAATCAGTACCTAAATTATCATGAAGGTTGGGGCGGTTATAGAAGAGGCACTTACGCAAGCAAGAGCTGGCTTATCAATGTAGCACGTAAGGTACATGTAAGATCTGAAAATTATAAGTACCAGCTACAGCATTGCAATTTATACTAATTTAAAGGACACAAAATGCCACTAATTGATAGTTTTTTAGTTGATCACACTATTATGAAGGCTCCTTCTGTTCGTCTTGCTAAAGTTATGCAGACTCCTAAAGGAGATGAAATTGAAGTTTGGGATCTTCGTATTAAAAAGCCTAATACAACTATGATGCCAGAGAAGGGAATTCATACCTTTGAGCATTACTTTGCAGGTTTCATGCGTGAGCATTTAAATGTTAAAGGCGTAGTTGAGATCATTGATATCTCTCCTATGGGCTGTAAGACTGGCTTTTACATGTCACTAATTGGCGTAGCTGACGGTGAGAAAGTAAAAGCAGCTTTCCTAGCTTCAATGCAAGATATCTTAGCTTTAGACGATAATGCCGTAGTTCCTGCTTCAAATCCTCTACAGTGTGGTTCATGCAATCTTCACTCTGTTGTAGAGGCTAAAGCTATTGCTAAAGAAGTTGTAGATGGTGGCGTTGTTGTTACCAATTCTAAAGATATCGCTTTAGATCCTAAAAAATTAGAAAACCTATAATATATGAGAAAAGCTGCCTTTTTTGATAGAGACGGCGTAATCAATATCGATTATGGCTTTGTGGGTAAAATTGAAAATTACGACATCATTGATGGCGTCCCACAAGGCCTTAAATCTTTACGTGATTTAGGTTATCTCTTAGTTCTAGTTACTAATCAATCTGGAATTGCTCGTGGCAAGTACACTGAGTCTGACTTTTATAAAGTAACTGCTTTTATGCAGGCAAATTTAGCTTTATATGATGCTCAGTTTGACATGATCTGTTTCTGTCCTCATCACCCTGATGCTCCTATTGAGAAATACCGTCAAGTTTGCCATTGCCGAAAGCCAAAGCCTGGCATGTTTTTAGATGCGCAAAAAGCACTTGATATCGATTTAGAACATTCTTTAATGATAGGAGATCACGCAAGTGATCTCATTGCAGCATCTAATGCTGGTATCAAAGAGTGCTACCTTGTAGGTGATCATTTAGAAAGTGAAAAAGCTAAGTTTTCACCACTCAAATTAGCTAAAAACTTGGTGCAAGTGGTAGAAAATCTCAAAAATGAAAAAAAGTAACGAAATAATTTAGCCTTAATATTGTGCAAAATGCTCATAAAAAGACTTTATTTAACAAATAGTTAACTTTTTCTTTAAACAACAATGACACTTTTATAAAAGCAAAATTAAAAAAAATTTTAAAATTTTTTTGAAATAAATGTGCCATTTATAAAAATTGATACTATAATTAGCAGTGTTCAAAGGAACAAGGGTTTGTTTGCTTGTTCCTATTATCTGTTTAAACAGTTTTGGAGATAAAAATGAATAAGTTCCAGGCTACTTTAGCTGTTGTTGCTTTAGGTTCATCTGTTTTAGTTGGTTGTGCTAACACTTCTGCTTTAGAGTCAAAGATCGACGCTATCGCAGCTGACGTTGACGCTTTAAAGGCTCAGCAGTCAAAGCTAGCTAACGATGTTGCTTTCGTTAAGTCAGACGCAGCACGTGCTAACGAGCGTTTAGACAACCTAGCTCGTCGTTACAAGAAATAATTCTTGACGAATGCTAAGAAAGGCCCTCCCCGTGAGGGCTTTTTATTTTTCTACACTTAAAAATTCCTCAAAAAATCTCTTTCTTAAATTAGAACTTCTTATATAAATTTCCTCACTAAATACCTTATAATTGAATAAAAGTTTTAATGAGGTTGCTATGGATTTCAAGCAGATCTGCAAAAGTATCACTACTATTACAGCTTCTTTTGATGATATTAGAAGAAGTGGTTATACCTATGTGGATAAGACAGCTTTGATCTACGAACTTGCTTGGCAACGCTCATTCTATTTTTTATCTCGTCCTCGCCGTTTTGGTAAAAGTACCTTAGTTTCCACATTAGAAGAACTATTCTTGCATGGAGTGAAGTCATACGATGGTCATGACTCTTACTTTAAAGGTTTAGAAATTGAAAAGAAGTGGACTGATGAAAATGAGTATTTAGTCTTTCATTTAGATATCTCCACTATTCAAGGTAAAGCAAATGAAGATCCTGATCTTTTTGCACAAGAATTAAAAGACAAGATTGTGGAGTTTGGTAAAAGCTATGGTCTAAATGTTGATGAGAGTAAAGACGGAGTTTTTAAAACTTTTGAATCAATTTTAAAGCAAGTAGATGAACCAAAAGTTGTACTTTTAATTGATGAGTATGATTACCCATTAACAAAGAATTTAGATTTAAAAGATAACTTTGATGGGATCACTAAGGTTTTACGAGAGCTCTATACTGCAGTCAAAGTCTACGCATCTAAGTTTAGATTTTGCTTTATTACTGGTATAACCAGATATAAAGACTCTTCAATTTTTACTGCAGGAAGTCCGATTTCAGACATCTCTCAAGAAGAGAAATTTGGCACCTTAGTTGGTATTACTAAAGATGAATTGCAAACCTTCTATAAGCCAAATTTACAGTGGATAGCTTCAGTAAAAAATCATAAATCTTTTGAAGAGGTGACAGCATCAGATCTTGAGAAGACCTTAGATGAGATCACCTATTGGTATGATGGTTATTGTTTTGATTCAGAGTGCAAGACTCATGTCTATACCACTTGGTCAATTTTAAAATTATTCCAAAGTGAAAAAGCTAAATTTGAAAAGTACTGGTATGACATTGGAGGATTACCATCTATTCTTACCCATTCTTTTGACAACATAATTAAAAGCAAAGATGAGATCTTATCAAATGATTTAGCTGTGAGAGTTGGGGATTTTGATAATCCAAGTTCTTTTACGGATATGGAGGCAAGAGTCCTCTTATTCCAAACAGGTTATCTGTCATTTAGCAAACCTAAAGATGACACTTACTATTACTTAAAGTTTCCAAACTTTGAAGTATTTAGCGCCTTTAAAACGCATCTGCTTGCAAAAGCATTCAAGCAAAGTGAACAAGCTTATAGAATGTGTATGATGCAAGATATAGATTGTCTTGAAAATGCATCTGAGATAGTTGATTTCTTAGAACAAATCCTAAATTTAGTTGACTTTGAACAGTATCCTATTAACAGTGAAGCTGCGGTAGTAAATTGTATCTATTTATTCTTATGTGCCTTAAAAGGATCAAAAGTAAGTGTTAATCAACATACCTCATTAGGCCGTGCTGACTTGGTTGTAGACTCTGATAATAGACGTTTAGTCTTTGAGTTTAAGTTCTGCAAAATAGGTAATGATCCGAAAGCATTGCTTAAAAAAGCACAAGATCAGATGATCAAAAAACGCTACGGCAAGACTGCTAATAGCCCTCAAAATCTCCAAGCAATTGCTTTGGTGTTCTCTCAAGAGTCACGCTCTTTTGTTGAATTTTCTGAAGTTAAGTACTAATCTTTAGGCTTTGTAGATTAGTACTTAATATTACTTTCTTTTTTCAAATCTATAAAAATCCTGTCAAGCACTTTTAGTTTTAAAGTGTAAAAATCACTGCTACTCAACAAAATTTATCAATTTTTATAAATAGCGGTAATTTTTGTATGCTATGATAGTGTCTAGTATAGATTAGTCAAACACACTTAAAAGAGTACAGCATGCCAAAACAAACCTTAAACGTCGTCAATTCTAATGATTTAAACCTATTATCAACTATCTGCGCCCGCATTGTGCAAAAGCCTCCTCGTGGTGCTAAGGTCAATAATCCTTTTCACTTTGACAAAGTGATCGTGATGAACAAAGGCATGCAAACTTATTTGCAAGAGCAGATCTCCTCTAATAACAAGGTTTGTGCAGGTATTGATTTCTCTCAAGTTTGGGCATTTATTTGGGAGCTGCATAAAGCGATTAACGGTGCAGATAAATACAACCGTTTCTCTCATGAGCACATTACCTGGTCATTATTTTCGATGATTGATTCATGGAAAGATGATGTCATTTATGAGCCTTTAAATAACTATATCAATTTAGATAGTGCTCTAGATAAAGCCGAAAAGGGCTATCAATTATGTGGCGCAATTGCTGATGCCTTTGACCAATACCAAATGTATCGTCCTGATTGGATTGCTACATGGAACTCATTTACTGACGATGACTTTAAAGCCATCACTAAAAATGAAGATACCACCGATATTGGGCATGGCGCCATTTTTAATTGGATAACTGAAGAAGCTAACCGTCACTGCCATCAAAAAGGCTTTGTGAAAAAAGATATCTTTGAGTTACTAGTCTCTAACATTTGGCAGATTAAACTTTGGTGCTCTTTAAAAGGTAACCTAAAATCTAATACTGAAGATGGTAATGATGTCTCAGCATCCTTATTAGATAGAGCCACAGTACTAAATCTTTTAATAGATAAGTTAACCGATGACAAAGTAAAAATTGATAAGAACAAACTTCCAAAGCGTGTGTTTATCTTTGGCGTGACTGCAATGCCAAGTAAGGTTATTGATTTATTTACTGCCTTAGGTAACCATATTCCGGTTTTCTTCATGAACTTAAATCCATGCCAAGAGTATTGGGGCGATTTAACTACTAGTAATCAAAAGTGGAAAACAGAAAAAGAGCAGATTTTAAAGTACTTAAACGCTAAGCTTTTAGAAAGTAAGAAGAAGGCTAAAGAGCATAATCTTAAGTTAGATGCTGCCGAGCTTAACTGTGATCCTATGGATGATTACAAGTATCAAGATGAGTTTTTAGATCACTTTGATTTAGAGGAAAAAGAAAGTGTAGCTAATGAAGAAGGTCTTGATATTACCGAGGAGTCAGGTGAGCTTATCGATGGTAATCCGCTTTTAATATCTTTAGGTAAAGAGGGGCGTGACACTTTAAATGAGCTTCTATCCAAAGATGATTTAGTAGACTTTATTAACTGCTTTGTAAAAAACGTGGATACCGATGAAAAGAGTTCGCAAAGTGTTTTAAATTACCTAAAAGACTCTCTTTTGACCTTAAATACCTGCGATGAAAATTCTAAGCAAAAGATTAAAGAAAATGACCGTTCATTGCAGGTAAGATCATGTCATACCATCGAGCGTGAGGTACAGGTACTGCGTGATGAGATCTTAACTACCATTAAGTATGATAAAGATATCAATCCTAAGAACATGCTGGTGATGGTGCCTAATATTGAAAAGTACGCACCAGTAATTGATGCTGTGTTTGGCTCAATTGATAGAGAGTCTCATGAGTACATTCCATACACTATCTGTGATAAGACGGTACGAGATTCAAGTAAGATTGCCGATGCGATTATCAAGCTCTTATCAATTGGCAATGAAATTATTACCTCCAAGATGGTAATTGATCTGTTATCAGTTGAGGCGATTGCAGCTAAATTTAGATTAACTCCTGATGATATTTCGGTGATTGAGTCATGGCTACAAAAGGCTAATATCTACTGGGGCTTAGATACTCACGATGTTGAAAATCAAGTAGGCTCTCCTTTAGATTTACCTTACACGATTGAGCGCGGTTTAGAGAGATTATTAAAAGGCTTTTTACTAGGTCCTAATAGCGACACTGAAGCTTTTGAAGCTTTTGAAATCAATGACTATGAGCTTTTAAATAAGCTTGTCGACTTTGTGGATAAACTAAAGTCTGTCCGTAATGCCTTTGATCCAAATCTTGACCTTGATACTAATGATTGGACTTTGAAATTAAAGACTTTATTAGTTGAAGGCTTCTTTAAAGTTGATGATGACAATCAAGCTGAAATTGATGGCATTGATAGAATTTTAGAGGAGATGAACGAAGCTGTAGGTAACTTAAAGGGCAATTTATCAAGTGATGAGGCCTACGAAAGTACCACGAGTATCAAGATTAAGTTACCTGTGTTTAAAGCAAAGCTAGTCCACGCCTTTGGCAATGACAGAGACTCTTCACGCTACTTACGAGGTGGCTTAATGTTCTGCTCTTTAATGCCAATGCGTGCGATTCCTTTTGATCATATCTATCTGTTAGGTTTAAACGATGGAGATTTTCCACGTAAGGACACCACTCCAAGTTTTAATCTTTTAGGCTTTAAGTCTTTAGCTCGTCGCAATGATAGATCGGTGACCTTTGATGATAAGTTTATCTTCTTAGAGGCGATCATGTCGGCTAAAAAGAGCTTGTATATCTCTTATTTAGGTCAGTCTCCAACTGATAAATCTGAGCAAAACCCATCTTCTGTGGTCACAGAGTTATTTGACTATTTATACGATAACTTTAGGGTATCAGATGAGGATGTCTCAGAAGAGGATAACGCTAAAGCTGTTAAAAAACGTCTCTTTAGACAAGAGCGCTTAAATGCTTATGATTTAGAGAATTACCAAGCACATGAGGAGAAAAATACTATCAAGGTAGAGTGCAGCTTTAATCAAAGTAATCATTGGGTACAAAGTGAGGATACCCCAGAAATTCTGCCTTTAGGATTATTAGGTCAAGAGAGCTCTGATAACCCATTTAATGTGGTGACAACTGAAAATATTAGTGTTTCGATTGATGATTTATCTAACTTTATTCTCAATAACGCTAAGAGCTTTTTGAGAAACAATTTGTCAGTACGCTTGAACTTAAAATATCAATCGAATTTGGTAACTGTCGAGCCATTTGAACTTGAGTACATCACTGGCGCGATTATTCAACAAGATCTAATTGATACCCTTGTCTCTCATGCTGATGGGGACTTTGAGACTTGCTTTAATCACTTTATTTCTCTTTTAGAGAAAAAAGGCGCGCTACCTACTGAAGTTTTCAAAGATGTAGCGGTAAAGAACTTACATGATAGTGTGGGTTATATCGTTGAAAAACTACAAAACACCCATGGTGATCCACAAATTAGACCATATAAAGTACAGCTTGATAAAAAAGACTTTAATGGAGTGAATGTAACCTTTACAGGCGTGCTACCAAAGCAATCAAATGTGTTTGTAGATGTGTTCCATAAAGATTCTTCATCAAATTACCAAATGGCGGTTAGAGCTTTCTTACATGCTTTAGCTTATAAGTTTACCGATAC
Source organism: uncultured Succinatimonas sp. (assembly GCA_900316375.1). Lineage (GTDB taxonomy): Bacteria > Pseudomonadota > Gammaproteobacteria > Enterobacterales > Succinivibrionaceae > Succinivibrio. The sequence goes on from ONCS01000146.1 coordinate 11,765, forward strand.
TGCTCAAGAGCAGGAAATTACAGTTATAAGTAATGATGGCTCAGTGTTAAAGATTGCCTCTAATGATTTTGTAGAAAGTCAGGCACAAGCTATTGAATTATTAACTAGGCTTATTCGTTGCTACCTAGTCTATAAGCAAATTCCTTTATTTTTCAACAAATACATGCTCAAAAGTTTGTACGATGGACTAAAGCCAATTTCACGTGGTGCTAATAAGCGTGATTGGGTAAGCGAGGTTGAAGATAACGAATACTTACGCTTTATTTGGGGCGAGAAATGCTTTAGCGAGCTCTGTGGTGATGACGATGCTGCATATTATCTTTTTGGCAGTGATGAATATTTATTTGATGACTCAGGAGAGTGTGAGTTGTTAAGTCCTTTGCAATACCAAACTTCAAACGAGCTTATTGATATCATCGCCCAAAACGTATTAAGACCATATACAACTTTAGGAATTGCTGAGTAAGGAGTAAAAAAAATGCCAAGTGTAAAACAAGATTTAAAGTCAAAAGCCCTTACTCCTATTTCGCTTGCGGATGTTAATACCTTTAACTTAAATTACTCCTCTTTAATTGAGGCTTCAGCTGGTACTGGTAAAACCTTTACTATCTGCTATTTAGTGCTCCGTCTTTTATTAGGAGAGGCAGGTAATCGTGATGGTCAAAATGGTACTCAAGTATTAGATAGAAAGCCTATCGATATTGAAAACATCTTAGTAGTGACCTTTACTAATGCCGCAGCTGCGGAATTAAAAGGTCGTATCTTAGAGAAAATTCATGTTGCTCGTGTGCGTCTTGAAGGTATTGCTAAAGGTAAATACACCTTAGATGAGGTGGATTATGACGGTGGCATCTTACAAAAGTTACTTAGAAATTATGTAGGTGAAAAACCTGATATCGGCATCTTACGCTCTTACTCAAGACTACTTACCCAAGCTGAGCGTAACATTGATAAAGCTTCAATTAGCACTATTCACTCATTTTGTAATAAAGCTTTAAATCAAATTTACTCTTTTGAAGCAGGACGTGCCTTTAACGTAGAACTTGCCCAAGACATTGATGAGCAAAAGCGTGAGGCTAGAGTTAAAGTTTGGCGTAATTTGTTCTATAACGTAAGTTCTGATGCAGGTTATGCGCCTTCAGCACTGCAAGACTTGTTAGGCTTTAATGATGTCAATAATTATGCCTTTGTAAAATTTATTGATGAGCTTTCTAAGGCCCGTTTGGTAAATCCTAAAGATGGTTACTTTGGCTTTTGTGTTAAAGGTAAAAAACATAAGGTAAAAGGCAATGTCTTTGATGAGCTCAAACATGAGTTTGTCAAAGTCTTTCAAAATACAGCATCTAAGGTATGTCGTGACTTTACACAAGAAGAAAGTCAGGCTTTAAATTACCTAAGACAAAACATATCTAATGCAATTAACATTGTCGATGGTTACGCTGTCCCTGGTAAATTTTATTCAATAGGTGGCACTCCTGTAAAAAAGTTTTTAAAAGACAACATCGTGCCATTAACTGCGCTTTATGACTTAGTCTCTGATGAGACTCTTACCTTTAGCTCTCTATATAGTGCTTTAAGCGCCATGGGACTTAAAGACAGTTCTTACTTAATTGAGCCAAAATGCGTCTTTACTACCAATACCACAACTCAATTTGCAAAATATGATGATATTGACGTCGTAAGAACCTTTGAGGCGATGGTTAAAACTTTATGCTCTGGGGCTATTAACTTAATGACTTCATTGCAAGGAGATGTCCTAGAGTTAAAGCTGGTGATTGCTTTGATGATCATCTATCTAACTGATGATTTTTGCCAAAGAGATAATCTTATTTCTAACGATGAAGTGTTACGTCAATTAGCTGTTTGCTTAAGCACAGGTGATGAGCGTAGTAAGACTTTATGCTCTTTAATCTCTCATCGTTTCCCAGTGGCGATGATCGATGAGTTCCAAGATACCGATCCTACTCAATACGAGATCTTCAACCACTTATATTTACAAAAAGAGTCAGTTGAAGCTAAGTGTGTAAGCTATTTAATTGGCGATCCAAAGCAGTCAATTTATGCTTTCCGTGGCTCAGATATTAACTCTTATAACAAGGCTAAATCTCAGATCTTAGAAATTGGAGCTAAAGCTTCTACTCAAAATTACTACACCTTAGATACTAATCGCCGCTCTGCTAAGAATATTAACTTAGGTGTTAATGCGATTTTTGAAGAGGCAAATGTAGCAAATGATGTAGCGGTAAATAATGTAGTTGAAAATACTGATGCTCCTCTTGGCAATTTATATGTAGCTCATCCTTTTGATTGCTATGACGATGCACTAGTATCATCCGGTATTACCTTTAGTGCTGTTAAGGTACCAGATGCAACTGATAGCTACATTCCAGGTAAATCTCGTTTCTACTTTGATGATGAGTTAGATGTTAATGACAAGAGTACTTATCAAGATCCTGTAAGTAACTACACCAGAAAACTAGATATTGCCAAAAATGATAGTTTAAATGTTGAAGATTTTCGTAACTATGCTGCTAAAGCTGCAGCTTTTGACATTAAACGCTGTTTAGAACATGGTATCTTAAACAAAGGCGCTGGGGTTGTAGCTACTCCTAATGTTAAGAAAAGTGATATTGCAGTTTTAGTAAAAGGTGGCGATGAAAGTAATTGTGTTATCAGCGCATTAAGAGAGTTAGGAATTCAAGCTGTTTACTACTCAGATAAAGAATCGGTATTAGTAAGTGATGATGCGCCTACAGTTGAGGCAAGTAATATCATCTACTTAATGGAAGCTATTTTAGATAGTACTAATACTTCTAAAGTATTCCGTATGTTAGGTACTTCTTTAGTAGGTCTTAATGCTCAAAGCTTTGTTGAAAAAACTGACTCGGATGCCTTTGATAGAGAAATTGTCATTTTAAAAGAGTGCTCAGAGAAATGGGAAAAGTATGGCTTTATCTCTGCTTTTAGCCACTTTTTAGTAAGCCATGAGTTAATTGCTAAGATCTTACAAGCAAACAATGGTGAGCGCATTTTATCTAATTACTATCAAATTGCCCAAATTGTGCAAAATGTCTTTTCTAAGGTCAATGGTGCTAATGCGCAGTTGTTGTGGTTTAAACAACAAGTCCTAGATGCTCAAAACTCTGAGTTAACTGAAGATGAAACTAAAAAACACTTAGAGTCAGAGCAAGAGTTAGTTAAGGTTTATACCATTCATAAATCAAAAGGCTTAGAGTTCCCAATTGTCTTTATGCCATTTTTGTATAACTACCACCCTCCTCGTGAAGAGGATGCTCAAAAAGGTATCATTTACTACGATCCAAGTTTAAAGCATGTCTGCTTTAGTCCTAAACTTGATGTGACTGCTTCTGTTGAAAATGAGCAAGGAAAGATACAAGAGGTTCCAATTACTAAGCTTAAGTCTTTAGCAGATGATCAAGAGAAAGTGCGCCTTTTATATGTGGCTCTAACTCGTACCCAGGCTGCTAACTTTATCTACACTGTAGGCTTAGATAAATTTAATAAAAGTAGCTATATCCCATCGGCTTTAGTAAGTGTGATTAAACCACAAAAGGCTACTCAAAATGATGAAGGTGCTTCTAAAAAAGCAGCTAATACTAAAGCTAAGGTTACCTCTGATAATTCTGCTGATAGTACTTCTTCAAAGGAAGTTTTAAAGGCAGCATCTTTTTTTAAAGATTTAGGTCCATTTACAAGAGAAGATCTTGATAGAGAACCGATTGTATATCTTGGAGCTGATGACAAAAATAAGTTTAAAGAAACTAAGGTTAATGCCTTAGAGCACAAGGTTGATAATAGCTTTAGAGTTACCTCATACTCAGGTGTGGTCAAAGATGCGCACAATGCGATGTACTCAAATGTCACCGAGGATGAAAAAGGCGATCAAGATAAGATTAGCTCTATCGTTCAAGACCATGAGCATAACTCTTTGGCCTTTAAATTCCCACGCGGTAATATCGCAGGTAATTTTCTCCATAAACTTATGGAGCTTTTACTTGAAAATGGGGAGTGTAAGAGTCAAGTAATTTGGCTAACTAGCTTTGTTAACAAGCGCATTCAAAGTGACTATAACCATTTAATCAAAAAAGATGATGAGAACATTGAGCAAAAGCTAGTATCTTGGATCTTAGATGTGATCTTAGCGCCTCTTCCTGTTAAGACTAAACAAGGGCTTGCAAGTTTAAGTTTACTTGATAGTAGCAATTGTGCCCGTGAGCTTGATTACTTCTTACCATGCCTTGATTTTAAGATGGAAAAGTTAAATGCCATTTGCCAAAAGTTTTTCTTATTCTTAAAAAACAAGAGGCCAGATTTAAACTTAGATCCAACAGGAAATACCGTATTACCTGATTTAAAAGGTAGCTCTTTTAAAGGCTTTATGAACGGTAGCTTAGACTTAGTAGGCTCATTTGTTACAGAAACAGGTCCTGTCTACTATATGATGGATTATAAGAGTAATTATCTTGGCGATAGTTATAAAGATTACAGTGAGGAGAATATTGCTCACTCAATCTTTACAGCTCGCTATGATGTGCAAATTCTCTTCTACTCATTAGCACTGCATCGCTACTTAAAGTTAATGCTAGGTGATAACTACTCATATGAGCGCGATTTTGGTGGTGTGATGTATCTGTACTTACGCGGTATGCATGAGATGAAAGACAAGCAAAGTACATCTGATGGTGTGTTCTATACCAAAGTCCCACTTGAGATTTTAGATGACTTAGAGAGCTTGTTTGATGGCGAATAAGCCCAAGATGGTGTAAGCGTAAGTTAAAAGAAAAGACTAGATTTAGCAAGATTAGTAAGATAAGAGATAATTATGAAAGATAGCCAAAGAGCCCATGAGCAAGTACTAGCAGTTTCTAAGTTTATTAAGATTTTTAAAGAGTACCAAGACAACCTTGAAGAGCTTTTATTAAGCCTTAAAGATGTTTACTTTGTAAAACCGATTGCCCTTGCCATCATCAGAACTTATTTAAAAGAACATCAAGACAAGATGAACTACTTAACTGTGTTCTACTGCGTGATGTTATGCTTGAAGTTTGAAGACGGTGATGTGTGCCTTCGCTTAAATGAAGAGAGCTTATTTAAGATCTTTAATGAAAAGCTTTGTCCTAATTTAAATTTAGTCTTAGAAGATGAAGCTTTAAGTAAGTCTTTTACAGACTTTAAAGATGAAGTTAAGGCTTTTTGCAGGGCTATTTTAGATGATACTAAATCAAAGTTAATTATCTCAAATGAGGTTATAGCTCAAGATAGTAATATCGCCGATGCGCCATTTGTGGTGTATAAATTAGGAACTGATGAGGCGCGTATTTACTTTCATCAAAACTTTAAGTTTGAAAAAGAGTGTTGTGACTTTATTAAAAATCAAACTAATAGCTTTGTCGATGATGAGTATGCAACTTATCTAAAGACCACCCTAGATACGTTATTTGATGACAGCAAAGATGTAATTAACTATCAAAAGTTAGCAGCTGCCGTATCTGCTATCAATAATTTCTCTGTGATCTGCGGTGGACCGGGTACTGGTAAGACTACCACTGTAATTAAGCTTTTAGTCTTGCTTTTAACCTATGCAGTAAAACAAGATAAAAGACTTAATATCTCACTTGCAGCCCCTACTGGAAAAGCAGCTGCTCGTATGGTGGAGTCTATTCAAAACTCTTTAAAATCTCAACGTTTTAAAGACTCTTTTGCAAGTGTATGTAAGGCTCAAGAGGTAAGTGCAGAGCAAATTTTAGAGCAAATTCCAAATACAGCCTCTACTGTTCACAAGCTTTTACGTATCATTCCGCACAATGGTATTACCCCAGTAAACTCTGATAATCCTTTAGCTTGCGATATTTTAATTGTCGATGAAGTTTCGATGATCTCCTTGTCTTTATTTGACAAGTTAGTTAATGCTTTAGGCCCTAACACTAAGTTAATTCTCTTAGGTGATAAAGATCAATTAAGCTCTGTAGAGCCTGGTGTAGTCTTTGCTGATTTGTGCTCAGTATTAAACTTAAAAAATCCTGTAAGTAAGTCAAACTTAAAATTACTTTCTACAATTACAGGTTATGCTGAAGATCATTTACTTTCAAGTCACAATGTAGCTAATCACGTAGCAAGACTTGCTGTAAGTTATCGTTTTAGTGAGACTTCAAAGCTTGGCAAACTAGCAAACGCTGTAAACTCTGAAGTAGTAGGTGATACAAAAGATTTTATCAATTATGAGATTGCCTCAGCTGATGAGCTATTTGCAGATAACAATGAAGTAAGTTTCTTAAAAGTTGATGAGAACTTAGGATATAAAGCTTTAAATAAACTTGCTACAAGTATTGCTAAAAACTCTTTTGATGTTTACTCAAGAACTATCAATCCACAAAGTAACAGTTCACAAAGTAACAGTTCACAAAATATCAGTTCACAAAGTCAAAATTTAGGTTTTATTGACTTTTTACGCTCTAAAGACTTTGTTATCGACAATGAGTCCGATGCTAACTTAGCCTTTGATAAACTTAATACCTTCCGTGTTTTGTGCTCAAATCGTGAAGGTCCATTAGGTACTTATAACCTAAATGATTTAATTGCCCATGAGCTTTTAGAAGATTCTAAGATTAAAAACGCTAAAAGCGGTGACTTTATGCCAGGGCTTGTGGTTTTAATTACCAAAAACGATGCCATGTTAAATCTTGAAAATGGTGATGTGGGTTTTGTGTGTTTTAAGAGCGCGGATGATAAAAAGCAAAAGAAGCTTAAGATTTTATTTCCTGCTAAAGAGCAAAAGCATAATGGGCAAGCACTAGGCTCAATTCGAGAGGTCTCACCTGAGCGTATTGCTGATTATGAAACTGGCTTTGCTATGACTATTCACAAGTCTCAAGGTAGTGAATATCAAAATATCTGCATGGTGTTATCTAATCGAGAAAATCCTGTGATCTCTAAAGAGCTAATCTATACTGGTCTTACCCGTGCTAAAAGTGGAGGTGTTGTTAAGATCGTAAGCTCTGTTGAAGTATTTAACACTGGCTGTAACAAGAAAGTAAGCCGTGAAAGTGGTATGTCGGTAATGCTCAAAGACTAGTTTGTAAGTCTTATCTTTCTAAATTCTTGAGCTATCTTGATGGTAAATTTTTCAAGATAGCTTTGAAATGGTCATTTTAATCTACAGTTTTTTGCTAGCTAAAACACCTTTCAAAGCCTTGGTATTAAGCTATCTTTAATTGTAAAAAAGTCACAAATTTTAAGATTGAGTCTTTGTAAAAATAGTCGGTGTATATTTTAATAAAAGGCTTATATATACCTTTTAACTAAATATATAGACTTAACAAAGAGATAATAAAATTTTCACAAAATTTAACTAAATTAATTGGAAATTTTGTAGTTTATGACCTAGACTTAATGCAGTTGAGTTAAACAATTCACCTTTATGATTTCACCTTTGTGAAATCTCTTGTAAATTACAAATACCAAAAAACATTTAATGTTAATTTGGAAAAAGAGAACTACACTTATGCATAATCTAAAACTACAAAAGCTTACGCGCTTTCTTTTCTACATCATGCTAGCTACCTTGTTTGCTAACTTTGCGGTAAACCTCATGATTAAGTACGTGTTTGGAATTTACTAAAAGCATT